>JAHFRO010000116.1:5870-7456 GCA_023266245.1 Betaproteobacteria bacterium
ACGAAGTCGCGGCGCCCGGCCCCGGCGAAGAGCTGGCGCGGGCGGCCGATCTTCTGATCGGGGTCCGTGATCATCTCCTTCCATTGCGCGATCCAGCCCACGGTGCGCGCGAGCGCGAAGATCGCCGTGAACATGCTCACCGGGATGCCGAGCGCCTTGTAGACGATGCCCGAGTAGAAGTCCACGTTGGGATAGAGCTTGCGTTTGACGAAATATTCGTCCTCGAGCGCGATCTTCTCCAGCGCCATCGCCAGCTTGAACAGCTTGTCGTCCTTGAGGTCGAGCTCTTCCAGCACTTCGTGACAGGTCTGCTGGATGATCTTGGCGCGCGGATCGTAGTTCTTGTAAACGCGGTGACCGAAACCCATCAGCATGGCGTGATCCTGCTTGTCCTTCACGCGCTTGATGAACTCCGGAATGTGCGAAGCGTCGCCGAGCTCCGCCAGCATCTTGAGCACGGCCTCGTTGGCGCCGCCGTGCGCCGGGCCCCACAGGCTCGCGATTCCGGCCGCGATGCAAGCGAACGGGTTCGCGCCCGACGAGCCCGCCAGGCGCACCGTCGAGGTCGAGGCATTTTGCTCGTGGTCGGCGTGCAGGATCAGGATCCGCTCCATCGCGCGCGTGAGGACCGGGTTGGGCTTGTACTCCTCGCACGGGGTGCCGAACATCATGTACAGGAAGTTCTCGACGTAGGACAGCGCATTCTTGGGATACATGAACGGCTGGCCCATATTGTACTTATAGGTCATCGCCGTGATCGTCGGCAGTTTCGCGATCAGGCGGAACGCCGAGATCTCCCGGCTGGGCGCATCGTAGATATTGATCGAGTCGTGGTAGAAAGCGGAAAGCGCGCCCACCACGCCGCACAGCACCGCCATCGGGTGGGCATCGCGCCGGAAGCTGGTGTAGAAGCGCGACAGTTGCTCGTGCACCATAGTATGGTGGGTGACGATGCCCACGAACTCGTCGAGCTGCTGCTTGCCGGGCAGCTCGCCATTGAGGATCAGATACGCCACCTCCAGGAAACTGCATTGCTCGGCGAGCTGCTCGATGGGATAGCCGCGGTACTGCAGTATCCCCTGGTCGCCGTCGATGAAGGTGATGCTCGAGCGGCAGCTCGCCGTGGACATGAAGCCCGGGTCGTAAGTGAACTTCCCGGTCTTGGCGTAGAGCGCACGCACGTCGATCACGTCGGGACCGATAGTTCCGGTCAGCACCGGCAGGTCCAGCGACGGCGTGCCATCGCTGAAGGACAGGGTTGCCAGTTTTTCTGTCATGACTATCTCCGCTAATTCATTGAGTTATAAATATCTGTTAAGGTTCAGTCTTACCCTCTTTCGGCCTTCCAGCAGCCACTGTCCCGCAGCAGATGGACCACCGGCCGGTAGCGCGGGTCGGTGGGTTCTCCCCGCCCCAAAGCCCAATCCAGCAGGTCGTTATCCGGCTGGTCGAGTATCTCCCTGAAAACCTTCTGCTGCTCGCCATCGAGCCGGTCAAAGTGGAACTCGAGAAAGTTTTTCAGGATCAGGTCGAGCTCGAGCAGGCCGCGGCGGCACTGCCAGCGTAACCGATCGAGGTCTCTCATA
>JAHFRO010000117.1 GCA_023266245.1 Betaproteobacteria bacterium
CCTTGAACAGCTCGGTGGTGGCGAGGTTGACGCTCTTGTCGGTCGCCTGCGCCGACAGCACCACCGCCACCAGCAGCTCGAAGGGGGCGGCGAAGGCAAGCTCGCTGCGCGGGGCGGGATCGGCCGCGCGCAGGCGTTGGAACACAGTGCTGATGTCCTGCGAGTTCACGGGGCGCGAGCCGGATCGGTCGTGAGAAAATTCTATCGTCTTTCCCGGGGCATACTGGGGTTCACCGGCCCGGTGTCGGACGGCTATCAACCGGGGCTCGCCAAGCATTATAATCGCTGGACACCCCCGGATCGGGCGATGAAGCGCCTCCTTGCCGCACTCCTTCCCGCACTCGTAGCAGCAACGCTTGCAGCGCTGCCTGTTGCCGCCGCGGAGCGGGTCTCCGTCGAGCGCGAGTCCAAGCTCCACGCCGAGCCCCGCCTTGATGCGCCGCAGGTCGCTGTGGCGAAGCCGGGTACCGTCGCGGATGTCGTGGGCAAGAGCGGCGCATGGCTCAACATCAGGACGCCGGACGCGACGGGCTGGTTGTTCTCCTTCAACGTGCGTTTCCAGAGCCAGGCGAAGCCGGGCGAGTCCGCGGAGCAAGCTTCCGGCGGCGGCTCGGCGCTCGGCCGGCTGTTCGGTCCGCGGCGCAGCGTCAACGTCACCAGCACCATCGGCGTGCGCGGGCTGGAGGAGGAAGACCTCAAGCAGGCGCGGTTCGATGCCGAGCAGATGCGCTTGCTCGACGAGTACGCCGCTTCCAGGGAATCGGCCCAGGACGGCGCGCGCGCGGCGGGGCTCACGCCGGCGCGCGTCGAATATATGGACGCGAAGCCGCAATGAACTCCCGCGCTGGAATCTGGCTCGCAGCGGCACTCGCCGTCACCGCGCTCGGCGCGGCGAGCGCCGCCTCAATCGATCTCGGGCGCATATTCGACGTCGGCAAGGACGTGGCTACGGCCACCACCGGCCTCGACGAAAAAGACGAGATCGCCGTCGGGCGCGAAGTGGCCGGGCGCATGCTCGGGGCGGCGCCGTTGGTGGCCGATCCCACGCTGCAGTCCTACATCAACCGGGTCGGGCGCTGGGTCGCGCTGCAGACCGAGCGGCCGGACCTGCCGTGGCACTTCGGCGTGCTCGACAGCCCCGCGATCAACGCCTTCGCGGCTCCCGGCGGCTACGTGCTGATCACGCGCGGCCTCTACGAGGTCCTCGACAACGAAGCGCAGCTCGCGGGCGTACTCGGGCACGAGATCGGCCACATCGTGCGGCGCCACCACATCACCGTCATGCAGAAAAGCGCGGCGATCTCGGCGGGCGCGAGACTCGCGCAGCGCGACAACCGCTCGGCCATGCTCAACAACCTGATCGGCACCGGTGCGGAAGTGTTCGCGCGCGGGCTCGACAAGAGCGCGGAGTTCGAGGCCGACCAGATCGGCGTGGTGCTCGCCGCGCGCGCCGGCTATAGCCCGTACGGCCTGATCGAGGTGCTGCACAAGCTCGCGGCGCGCGGCGCGAATGACGAGTCGCTCGCGCTGCTGTTCAAGACCCATCCGGGGCCCTCCGAGCGCCTGTCCCAGCTCGGTGACGCTGTCACGCCGCGCATACCCCAGCTGCCTGCGGGCAAGGAGCCCGGCATCCGGCAGGTGAGCGCGGATGTGCCGCCGGCGGCGGCCGCGAAGCCGGTGCCCGCCGAGGGCGCGCGCGCCTTGCAGCAGGAGGAAGCCGGCGCAGCGCCGACGGTGTCCCCGGGCCAGAAAGGCGGCGTCGGCATCGATCCCGGCGGCATCCTGCGCGGCATCTTCGGCCGTTAGTTTTTCACCACAGAGACACAGAGACACGGAGAAGAAGGAAATCTTCAACCGCCAAGTCGCCAAGACGCCGGGAAAGAATCGAAATCAATTCAAAGCTTGTGTTCTTACGTTTGCGTTCTTGGCATTGAATATTTCTGTGGTTTTCTCTGTGCCTCTGTGTCTCTGTGGTTGATTGATCAACGGGTGCGCTCGCGCAGGCGCTGCCGCGCTCGCTCCATCACCCTCGCAATCATCGCGCGCTTCCTGCGTTCGGCAGCCTCGTCACGAGCGGCGGCAAGCCGCGCCGCGCGTTCGGTTTTGTCCCGCTCCAGGCGTTCGCAGCGCACCGTGTAGCGGCGCCTGGCGTGCGCGGCGCGCTCTTGCCGCGGCAACTCACGGCCGGTCTCGACCATGGCGATGCAGTCCACGGGGCAGGGCGGGATGCACAGCCCGCAGCCGGTGCATTCCGCGGCGATCACGGTGTGCATGAACTTGGACGCACCGGCGATCGCATCCACCGGACAGGCCTGAATGCAAAGCGTGCAGCCGATGCACAGCGCCTCATCGATCACGGCAACCGCGGGTGGCTCCGTGGCACCGCAAGCGGGATCGAGCGGCTTCGGCGGCACGCCGAGCAGCCGCGCCAGTTCGCCGATCACTTCTGCTCCGCCGGGCGGGCAGCGGTTGACGTCGGCGCGGCCGCCGGCGAGCGCCTCGGCGTACGGCCGGCAGCCCGGGTAGCCGCACTGGCGGCACTGGGTCTGCGGCAGCACCGCGTCAATCCGGTCCGCAAGGCTCGAGTTCATCTCAATAAACCAAGAACGATATTTAACCGCAGATAAACGCAGATTAACGCCGATAAGAAACGACAACAAGCCACAGAGGGCATAAAAGACACAAAGTAAATGGGGTCAGTGTAACTTTTCCGTGGAACGACCTACTCGCTTGACGGAAATGTAACGCTGACCCTATCTCTCGGCTGCTCAAATACAGAGACAATTGGATTGACGATTTATCTACGGGCCGGAAGAGTCCGGGAAATATTGGGTCGCGCCGAGCTAGGGGTAGACAAAAAGCTTTCCTCGCGCGCACGATGGACGGCTGGAGGGGTTGCTCGAAAGCAAACTAGAGGAGAATTGAGATGCGTACTGAGAGACTGTTAGCCGCAATCGCCATCCCGGTGGTGTTGGTAGTGTTGACGGTGCCGGCGGCGCACGCCGCGCAGCCAGCCTACCCGGAAAGACCGATCCGGCTCGTCATCGGCAGCGCGCCGGGCTCGGGTCCCGATATCATCGCGCGGGTCATGGCCGACCGATTGTGGCGGGCGTGGGGCCAGCGGGTCGTCGTTGATTCCCGGCCCGGCGTGGCCGGCATCATCAGCGCGGATCTGGTATCGCGCGCGGCGCCCGATGGGTACACGTGGATGATGTTGACCTCGCAGCTGCTGGTCGCAACCTCGGTCTATCCCAATCTCAAGTTCAACCTGGGCAAGGATTTCGCCTCGATCAGCCTGATCGGAACGGTACCGTTTGTTCTCGTGGTCAATCCTCAAGTGCCGGCAAAGTCGATAGTCGAGCTGATCGAGATCGCGAAAAAGACGCCGGGAGCGCTCCGATATGGCTCGGCCGGCGCCGGCGCCTCCGAGCATCTCTCCGGGTTCCTGTTCACGCGTTTGACGGGCACGGAGATGCTGCATGTGCCCTACAAGGGCATCGCCCAGGCCCTCACTGACACCATAGCGAGAGAGGTGCATCTCACCTACGCGGTCCTCCCGGCCGCGCTGCCCATGATCCAGGCCGGGCGGGTAAGGGCGCTGGGCGTCACCAGCCCGAAGCGTTCTGCACTGCTTCCCGACGTGCCGTCAATCTCGGAAGCAGTGCCCGGCTACGAGATGATCGGATGGTACAGCCTGGTGGCCCCCACCGGCACGCCGCCCGGGGTGCTGGCCAAGGTGAGCGCCGAAGTGGTCAAGGCGGTCAAGGAGCCCGAAACCGGCGAACTGCTCAAAGGACTGGGTATCGATCTCGTCGGGGGCTCGCGCTCGGAACTCGATTCGTTCCGGCGCGAGCAAACGAAGCGGATCAGCGAATTGGTCAAAGCCTCCGGCGTGGATCTTAAATAAAAATCAAACCCTTAGTGGCCTGTCCCCTAAGCGTGGTCTGCTGAGCTGATGCGTGTGCCGGGCTAGCGCCCGGGGTTCGTTTTCCGGAACGCGTAGTACGACGCGGCGAGGCCGAGCAGCATGGCGGCGATGCCCAGCATGTCGTCCCCGGAGACGGCTTTTACGTCGAGGGTGATGATCTTGTTGCAGAGCGCGATGATCGCCACCTCGGCCACGAGCTCGGGCTGGATGCGGTCCTCGCTGAGGAACAGCATCATGGATTTCAGCAGCTCGATGCCGATCACGATCACCAGGAACAGGCCGAAGGCGTCGAACAGCGTCGCGACGTCGAGCAGCAGGAACGGCGGCTCGAGGATCCGCCTGACCAGCGTCCAGCCGAGGGTGACCGTGCCCAGAATCACGGCGATCAGCAGCATCAGTATGAGTGCGCTGATGATGAGCTTCTTGATCCTTTCGACGAAAGTCAGCATAGGCCGGGCCCTCCTCCTGGCGGATGGTCGTATACCCGCCAGATTCTAACGCGAAAAAATGGGGACGGAGCCCCGGTTTCTCTTCACGAAATAACGAAGTGATGCGGTGACGACGTGACGAAGTGACGACTAAGGGGGTGCTGCGGCGCCCCTGTCATTTATTTCCCTCTGCTACCGACCTTGTAGCTCGCGGCCTCCTCGCGGATCACGCGCCGCAGCGTGTCCTCCAGGCTCTCGTGCTCGATCGCCTGCTTGAGCGCCTCGTTGATCAGGGTTTGGTAGCCGCGCGCGCCAGCGCGCGCCTTGAAGAATTCCACGACAGCCGAGTCGAGGTACATGGTGAGGCGCTTCTTGCCGCGCGGCACGATCTTGCCCGCGACGCGCACGACGCCGTGCGCCGCCATTTCGGCAGTGATTTCCGGAAGATCGGACAAGTCTATGTCCGCATCCCGCATCGCCTTGATGCGCGGCCAGTCGGTCTTCGAGACCGTCGCGCGCCTAGATGTTCTGGAAGTAGAGGATTTGCTCATATCGGGTCGCCTTGCGCATCGAGATGATCCGGATTCTGCCCGGGGTTTCGGTATGGGCTATCACTATTACGGCGTCGCGCAGCATGCCCAGCGTGACGAAGCGCTGCTCGCCGTACTCAAAACGCCGGTCTTCGATCGTATAGGTAATGCCGGCGAACACGTCTTCCGCGTCGGCAAAATCGAGACCGTGCTTGCGCAGGTTGGCGCGGCGCTTGGCCTCGTCCCATGCGATCTTCACCGGCGCTATTATACATACTTTTATACATACCTACGACCGAACCCTTATTTAGGGGGCAGACCACTAAGGACTTCGCCAATAACTTCTTAGGAACAAATACTCGAAGCATGGCCGGCGACGGGCGGATTGCATTTCCTGTCTGTTCCTTTGCGCTCACCGTGCCGGCAAGTTAGCATCTCCTCCGGAGGTTATGCCGACATGAGGATTCGACTGACGGCCGGGCTCGGGCTGCTCGTGGCGGGATACGCCGCCGGAACGTGGCTGCTCGCGACGGCTGTCCTTGCGCAGGGCTACCCGGACAAGCCGATCCGGCTGATCGTGCCCTTCGGCGCGGGCGGAGGCTCCGACTACGTGGGGCGCCTTGTGGGCCTGAAGCTCACCCAGCAGACGGGCCAGAGCGTCGTGGTCGACAACCGCCCGGGTGCGGCCTCGCTGGTGGGCACCCAGATCGCGGCGCGGGCGGCCCCCGACGGCTACACGCTGTTGCTCGCGGATTCAGGCTTCACCATCAATATCGCCTTCTACAAGGACCCGAAGTACGACGCGATCAAGGACTTCGATCCGGTCACCGTGGTGGCCGAGACGCCGTATCTGCTGGTCGTGAATCCGGGCCTGCCCTACGCGGGAAGTCTCAAGGAGTTCATCGCCGCGGCGAAGGCGCAGCAGGGCAAGATCAACATCGGTTCAGCCGGCAACGGCAGCGGCACGCATCTCTCGGGCGAGCTCTTCAAGCTGCGCGCGGGGCTCAACCTCACGCACGTCCCGTACAAGAGCGCCGGTGCGTCGGTCGCCGACGTGGTGGGCGGCCAGATCCAGTCGTCGATGACCTCGGCGCCGCCCGCGCTGCCGCTGGTGAAAGCCGGGCGGCTCAGGATCCTCGCCTCGGCCGCGGCGAAGCGCACCGCGCTCCTGCCCGATGTCCCGACCTTCGAGGAGAGCGGCGTGAGCGGCGTGCAGGTGACCAACTGGTACAGCGTGATGTCCGTCGGCGGCACGCCCAAGCCGGTGTTGAAGCGCCTGCACGACGAGCTCACGCGGGCGATCGCCTCGCCCGACATGCGCGAGCGCCTCGCCGCGGGCGCGCTGGAGCCCGCGCCCAACACGCCCGAGCAGTTCCGCAAGATGATCGCGGGCGAGCTTCAGCGCTGGGCGCGCGTGATCAAGGACGCCGGCATTCGGCAGGAGTGAGCGCGCGCCCGAAACCAGTGAGTCGTGAGCGGTGAGTCGTGAGTGGGCTGAATCCGCCTCATCAGGGATGATTCAGGAGTGTTGCGTGAGCAAATCGGGCGATGAAAGGCGCGGCGAAATGAGCGCACCGGACTGGGCGGCAGTACGGAGCGAGTTTCCGACTCTCGCCAACTGGACCTATCTCGACGTCGCGCGCAAGGCCGTCCCGCCGCTCTGCCAGGAGCGCGCCATGCAGGAGTATTGCCGGGATGTCTTCGAGAACGCCGGCGCGGATGCATGGTCCGCCGTCAACGTTGCCCAAACGCGCGCGATCATGGCGCAACTCCTCGGGGCGAAACCGTCCGAGATCGCGTTCACCAAGAATACGACCGAGGGCCTCAACATCGCCGCCCACGGATTCGCCCCCAAGCCCGGCGACAATATCGTGCTCACCAACCTGGAGCACGTGGCGAACGTCTGGGTGTGGAAGCACTGGGAAGCGAAGGGCGTCGAGATCCGTTTCGCCCGGCACCGCGACGGGCGGCTTCCGCTCGAGGCTTTTCTCGAGAAAATGGACGCTCGCACCCGTGTCGTGTCCACGGCCTACGTGACTTACGGCAACGGCTACCGCGTGAACCTGCCGGAGCTCGGCCGCGTCTGCTGCGAGCGCGGCGTCCGCCTCGTGGTGGATGGCGTGCAGGCCGCCGGAATACTCGCGACACCGCTCAACGAGCTGGGCGCCGACATCATCGCGATCGGCGGCCACAAGGGCCTGTTCGGCCTGACCGGCTCCGGGGTGGTCTACTGCCGCGAAGAGCTGGTGAACCAGCTCCGGACGGACTTCGTGAAACAGCCGGCGACGGCGGAACAGGCGGCGCGCGCCCGCGTCAACAGTCAGTTCGACTACGCACGGACCGCGCACCGTTTCGAGGGCGGCAATCCCAACTTCCTGGGAATCCGGGTGTTTCGGCACGGCGCCGAATTCATCCAGTCGATCGGGCTCAAGCACATCGAGCAACGCGTGCGCGTGCTCACGACCACCTGCTTGAAGCTGCTCAAGGCGGCGGGACTGAAGACCCTTACGCCGGAGGCGTGGGAAGAGCGCGCCCAGATCGTCAA
>JAHFRO010000039.1:0-2592 GCA_023266245.1 Betaproteobacteria bacterium
CCCCGCGCGCCCGAGCTACGGAGTCGCGCAGGCGATGCAGGGTATCGTCAACGAGCCGGCCGCTCGGCGCGCACGTGAGGGCGGCATGACGGTGGTGATGGACCGCTGTATCTACAGCGATTTTCGCTTATCTTCCGCTAAATGCGCCTAAAATTCACTAAAATGCACGGCTTGGGCAATGACTTCGTGGTGCTGGACGCCCTTGCCCGGCCGCTCAGTCTGACAGCCGAACAGCTGCGCCGGATCGCCGATCGCCACTTCGGGGTCGGCTGTGACCAGATACTCCAGGTCGAGCCGTCGCGCCAACCCGATACCGACTTCTACTACCGCATCTTCAATGCCGACGGCGGCGAGGTCGAGCAATGCGGGAACGGGGCGCGCTGCTTCGTGCGCTATGTCCGTGAGCGGGGGCTCACCACCCAGACCGAGATCCGGGTCGGCACCCGCGGCGGCGTGATCGTGCCGCGGCTGGAGGATGACGGCCAGGTGACGGTGAACATGGGGGTGCCGGAGTTCGAGCCGGCGCGCATCCCCTTCGAGGCCCGGGCGCGCGCGCTGACCTATGAGCTGGAGGTGGACGGCAGGCGGCTGCAGATCAGCGTGCTCGCAATTGGCAATCCGCACGTGGTGCAGATCGTGCCGGACGTCGAGCGCGCGCCGGTGGCGGCCGATGGGCCGTTGATCGAGCGCCACCCGCGCTTCCCGCAGCGGGTCAACGCCGGTTACATGCAGATCGTCAGCCGCCGCCACATCCGGCTGCGCGTCTACGAGCGCGGCGCGGGCGAGACCCTCGCCTGCGGCACCGGCGCCTGCGCCGCGGTGGTCGCCGGGATCACGCGCGGGTTTCTCGATCAGCGCGTCACGGTGACCGCGCGCGGCGGCGACCTCGGTATATCATGGGCGGGCGAAGGGCAGCCGGTGATGATGACCGGACCGGCGGTCACGGTATTCGAGGGCGAGATCGAGTTGTAAAGGGAGAACGATGAAACCAGAAGAGGTCGCAGGCTATCTCAGGGAGCACCCGGAATTCTTCGAGCACTACGCCGACATGCTGGCGGAGATCTACATCCCGCATCCCCACGGCGGGCGCGCGGTCCCGATCAGCGAGCGCCAGATCCTTACCCTGCGCGAAAAAAACAAGCAGCTCGAAGGCAAGCTGCGGGAAGTGATCCAGTTCGGCGAGGAGAATGACGCGATCAGCGAAAAGGTGCACCGCATCTCGATCGCGCTGCTCGCGGCGTCCGACATCCGCGGCGTGCTCAATGCGGTCTATCTCAACCTGCGCGAGGACTTCGCGGTGCCGCACGTGACACTGCGCGTTTGGCGCGCCAACGGGCACGGCGAGCTGCCGGAGTTCGGTCCCGTGAGCGACGCCTCTCGCGAGTTCGCGACGAGCCTCACCCATCCCTATTGCAGCGGCCACGCCATGGTGGACACCGCCGGTCTGTTCGGCGAAGCGAGCACTCACCTGCGCTCGTTCTCCTATGTGCCCTTGCGCGACCGCGAAACCTTCGGGCTGCTCGCGCTGGCGAGCGAGGATCCGCAGCGCTTCTACCCCGAGATGGGCACGCTCTACCTCACTCGGCTGGGCGAACTGGTCGCCGCCGCCATCATGCGCCATTTACCCAAGGCGTGAAGGGTGAAGAGTGCAGGGTGAAGGGCCGAGCACCAAACGAAGCAGTTCGCCGTAATACAGCCACTTGCGATACGTGAGTGGGCGCTAACTCTGACACCCGAAACACGGAACTCGGAACCCGGAACCCGGAACCGGGAACCGCGGAGCGCCTGCTGCGTGGCTATCTCGAGCATCTCGCCCACGAGCGCCGGCTGAGCCGGTACACCGTCGAAAACTACGCGCGCGACATCGCCGCGCTGCTCGAGCTGGCAGGCGCCATTCCGCTCAAGCAGCTGCAGCCGTCCCAGGTGCGCCGCTGTGTGGCGCAGCTGCACGCAAGAGGGCTGAACGGCAGGACGCTGGCGCGCATGCTCTCGGCGTGGCGCGGCTTCTTCAACTACCTCGCCCGCGATCACGGGTTCGCGCACAACCCCTGTTTCGGCATCCGGCCGCCCAAGGCCGCGAAGCGGCTGCCGCATGCGCTGTCGCCGGACGAGGCGGGACGGCTGATGGAGATCGGCGTGGGCGATGCGCTCGCGGTGCGCGACCGGGCGATGCTCGAGTTGTTCTATTCCTCGGGGCTGCGGCTCTCCGAGCTTGTCGCGCTCGCGCCCGACGACATCAATTTCCAGGACGCCACGGTGCGCGTCACCGGCAAGGGCGCGAAGACGCGCATCGTGCCGGTCGGAAGTTTCGCACAGGCGGCGCTCAAGGCGTGGCTGGTTGAACGCGAGGCACTGGTCCGTCCCGGGGGACGGGCGTTGTTTGTGGCGCGCAACGGCACGCCGCTCGGTGCCCGCGCGGTGCAGTTGCGACTCAAGCAGTGGGGGACCAAGCTCGGGCTGGCCGGCAAGGTGCACCCCCACGCGCTGCGCCACTCCTTCGCCTCCCACCTGCTGCAGTCGAGCGGCGACCTGCGCGCGGTGCAGGACATGCTGGGGCACGCCAGCATCTCGACCACCCAGGTGTATACGCAT
>JAHFRO010000039.1:2692-7560 GCA_023266245.1 Betaproteobacteria bacterium
TCAACACCTGGCGAAGGTCTATGACGCCGCTCATCCCCGGGCGAAAAAGAAGACTTAGCCGCCAAGGCGCCAAGACCGCCAAGAAAGGCCAAAAACAATAACCGCCAAACGCCAAGGAAAAAAGCGAGAGAGGCGGGAGTCGGGAGTCGAATTCGTAACTGGTGAATGGTCACACCAGTAACTTCGCGTACGCCATTTCCACTGCCTATTTCCTATTCACTCCTTCCACCTGTGGGGTGGCATGAGAGCTTGCGGCGCGGCGCATGCCAGCCTATAATGACTATGGTCATGTCTATGGTCACATCGTTTGTTTTCCGGAGGCCGAACCATGCAGAAAGTTAAAGCTTCAGAATTCAAGGCGAAGTGCCTCGCCCTCATGGATGAGGTCGCGCGCACCGGCGAGCCCGTGCTGGTTACCAAGAACGGCAAGCCGGTCGCTGAACTGCGCCCGCACCGGCCGCGGACGGAAAATCTGGCCGGCGTCTGGAAGGACCGGTTGATCGTCAAGGGCGACATCATCTCGCCGGTCGGGGCGGATTGGGATGCTCTGAAATGACAGTGCTGCTCGACACCCATGCAACGATCTGGCTTGCGACCGCCAGTGCGGCGCTCGGAAAGCGCAGCCGTGCCTTGGTGAACGAGGCCCTCGTCGCCAACCAGCTCGCCGTCGCCTCGATCAGTTTCTGGGAAATCGCGATGCTCATCGCGAAAGGCCGGTTGCAGGCTTTGATGCCGCCCGCGGACCTGCGCGCGCGCCTGCTCGATGCGGGAGTGGCCGAGATTCCTCTCACCGGCGAGATCGCGTTGCTTGCGGCGAGCCTCGACGGGCTGCCCGGTGATCCCGCCGATCGGTTCATCGCGGCGAGCGCCATCGTGCATCGGGCAACTTTAGTGACGGCCGACGAACGCCTGCTCGGCTGGAAGCATGGGTTGAAGCGCCAGAATGCGGCGAAATGAGCTACGCGGCACATCGGCGGGTGAAAAGAAAACTTAGCCGCCAAGGTGCCAATGAAAATCGAAAGAAAAACGAGAAGAACGCCAAGATAAGCAAAGAGAACAGTGCCGTATCAGATGCCTGAAGCGGCGTAATATGGAACCTTTTCGGGTGTCTGATTAGAGTTAGCAGGACGCGTTCCTGCTTAAGCCCTGTCTTATCTTCTCCCGGCTGTTCGCAAAGATTGTTGTTCTTGATCTCGGGTGTCTTGGCGCCTTGGCGTCTTGGCGGTTCAATAAGCTTTTATGAATAAACTCATCCTGAAGCCGGGACGGGAGAAGTCGCTCAAGCGCCGCCATCCGTGGGTGTTTTCCGGCGCGGTGGCGCGGGTGCAGGGCAAGCCCGAGTCCGGCGAGACGGTGGAGATCTGCTCCGCCGCCGGCGAGCTGCTTGCGGTTGCCGCGTACAGCCCGCGCTCGCAAATCGTGGCGCGGGTGTGGGACTGGCGAAAGCGGGAAATTGATCAGGGGTTCTTCCGCGCCCGGGTTGTCGCCGCTGCCGCGGCGCGACGGGAGCTGCTCGCCGACGGTGTGACCGACGCGGTGCGGCTGGTTTATAGCGAGTCCGACGGGCTGCCGGGCGTCACCGCCGACCGCTACCGCGATACCGTGGTGCTACAGCTGACGAGCGCGGGCGCGGAGCGCTGGCGCGAGGCCATCGCCGACGCGCTGCTCGAGGCCGGTGGCGCCGCGCGCGTCTGGGAGCGCTCTGACGCCGAAGTGCGGGAGCTGGAAGGACTGCCGCCGGCAAGCGGTGCGCTGCGAGGGCCGCGTGAACCGATGCGGTTCACCATTACCGAGAACAGTCTCAAGTTCGCGGTGGATCTCGAACGCGGGCACAAGACCGGTTTCTATCTCGACCAGCGCGACAACCGTGCGCACGTGCGCGCACTCGCGCGCGGGCGCGACGTGCTCGATGGCTTCTGCTACAGCGGCGGCTTCGCGCTCAACGCGCTCGCAGGCGGGGCCCGCTCGGTGCTGGCGGTGGACAGTTCCGCGGAAGCGCTGCAGCTCGCCCGCGCCAATGCGGAGTTAAACGGGCTTGCCGGCGCCGATTGGATGGAAGGCGACGTGTTTCAGGTGCTGCGGCGGCTACGCGACGAGCGCCGCCAGTTCGACTTCATCGTGCTCGACCCGCCCAAGTTCGCGCCCACCGCGGCGCATGCGGCAAAGGCGGCGCGCGCTTACAAGGACATCAATCTGCTCGCCTTCAAGCTGCTCAGGCCCGGCGGACTGCTCGTGACTTTCTCGTGCTCGGGTGGCGTGTCAGCCGAGCTGTTTCAGAAGATCGTCGCCGGATCTGCGCTTGACGCAGGCGTCCAAGCGCAGATTATCGAACGGCTTGGCCCCGGCGCTGATCATCCGGTGGCGCTCAATTTCCCGGAGGGGGACTATCTGAAAGGACTCGTCTGCCGCGTAAACGGCTAAACAGAGAATCTTTAACCACTAAGGACACGAAGGACACAAAGGAAAGCAAGAACAATAAACGATTCATATTTAATTAAACCTTCGTGTCCTTTGTGTCCTTAGTGGTTCGAGAATTTGGGTCTTCTGCGCCCTCATCCCTCACTCCTCATCCTGCCCGGCGGGACGGGATCGACGCCGCCGGGATGCCACGGCCCGCAGCGCACGAGGCGACTTAACGCGAGCCACGAGCCCTTGAGCGCGCCGTGGACCTCGATTGCTTCGCGCGCGTAACTCGAGCAGGTGGGGTAAAAACGGCACCGGCTGCCGAAGAACGGGGAAAGCAGCAGCCTGTAGCCGTCGATCAGGCCGAGCAGCAGGGATTTCATCGGGCGCAGTATAACGTGAGTCGAGCGTTCCACCGTGAGAACCGTTAAAATGCGCTGCGCTCTACACCCTGAGCGCAATGGATAACGGCGCATGTTCACGGTACAGAATTTGAGGCACGCCTACGACGGGACCGAAGCGCTGAACGTCGCCGCATGGCAGGTCGAGCAAGGCTCGCAGTAGCTGGTGCTGCCGGGTGCCGCACCAGAGTGCACGGCTCCCCGGCGCTAAGCGCAGTTGTCCGATCCGAGAGTTCATGAGCTCCGATCCCTGCACCGAACTCCCCACTGATCAACACCGGACACGGCGTACGGGCCACCTGTTGCTGGTGTTCGTGGCCGGCAGCGTGGCGGTGCACGCCGCAGTGCTGGTCGCGTTGCCGCGGTTCTCGCACGATTACGGGCTCACCGAGGTGAGGGTGCTCGAAGTGGTGCTGGTGCAGTCCGAGCCGCCGTCGAGCACGCCCGCCGATCCCGCGCCGGCTCCGCCGCAGCGCAGCCGCGCGCCGGAGCGCACATTGGCCAGAGCGCTGGCGCTGCCAGAGCCGCCGCGGCAGACAGACGCGCCCGCGCCGGTGCTGGCATTGCCTGAGCCGCGCCCGGCGGCGGACCCTGCGGCTACCGCGTCGCGACCGGCAGAGACGCGCGCGGCGCCGGCGGGACCGAAGACCGAAGTAGCGAGCGCCGCGCTGACGCCGTCCAGCTTCAGCGCGGCCTATCTGCGCAACCCGCCGCCGCGCTATCCGCTGGCGGCGCGGCGCGCGGGCGAGCAGGGCACGGTGACGCTGCGCGTGCTGGTCACGCGCGAGGGTTTGCCGACGCGCGTGGCCATCGAGAAAACCAGCGGCTCGGCCCATCTCGACAATGCCGCGCTCGAGACCGTGAGGACCTGGCGCTTTGCGCCGGCGCGGCAGGGCGCCGAGCCGGTCGAGTCGTGGGTGCTGGTGCCGATCGTCTTTCGCCTGGAAGGATCAGGCTAAGGCAAAAGGCAGAAGGCGGAAGGCAGAAGGCAGAAGGCGGGGCAGACCGTCGTTAACGGTTTTTTTTCACTTCATCCTTCATCCTTAGGTACGTCCCGTCACCGCGTCAGCACAAAGGGCCTGACGCCCAGCGCCTGGCTGATGCGATCCGCGATTTGCCGCGCTTCGGCCTGATTCGCATAGGGTCCGGCATGGATGCGGAACAGGCCGTCGCGCGAGAGGATGTGCAGCGCCAGCCAGTCCACCTGTGCCTTCAGGCGCGCAAGGTAACTCTCCGCGTTTTCGCGCGAGCCGAATGCGCCCAACTGCAGGTATACTCCGCTTGCATCCACAGTGACCGGCACTTGCGGTGCGCTTGCGGCGGTTGCCGGTGACTGCGGCTCTGCCGCAGGGGGCGGCGCTGCGGTGGGCTGCGCCTCGCGCGGCGGCACTGCGGGCGTGGGTTCGGGTGCCGGGACGGCCGGCGGCAGGGCCGACGCGGCAAGCACGGGCTCCGGAGCGCCGGGGAAAATACTCTCGACCTCCACCATGGCGTTGCCGCCGGCCAGCACGCCGAGCTTGTGGGCGGCGGTATAGGAAAGGTCGATCACCCGGCCGTCGACAAACGGCCCGCGGTCGTTCACGCGCACCACCACCGATTTCCCGTTCCGAAGGTTCGTCACGCGCGCATAGCTCGGAATCGGCAGGATAGTGTGCGCGGCGGTCATGTCGTACATGTCGTAGATCTCGCCGGAAGAGGTCATCTTCCCGTGATAACGCCGGCCGTACCAGGTAGCAATTCCCCTCGCCTTGTACGGCGCGAGCGCGGTCATCGGCGTGTAACTGCGGCCCATCACCACGTACGGCCGGCTCGCGCCGCGGTGCAGCGGCTCCGTCCGCGGCACTGCGTCTGGAATGTTGTCGAGATCGGCGGGCGGGTTCTCCCCCGGCCCGTCGTCGAGATAGTAGCCGCCGCGTCCCGCAGGCGCGGACGGGGGCGCCTTGGACACGGTGGGCGGGCGCTCGGCGCGCGGCTCGCGCTTGGCTGTCGTGCCACAGCCGCCGAGCGCCGCCGTGGCAAGTAGTGCCGCCGCGGCAAGGATGAAGGATGAAGGATGAAGGATGA
>JAHFRO010000039.1:7660-22216 GCA_023266245.1 Betaproteobacteria bacterium
GACACGGTGGGCGGGCGCTCGGCGCGCGGCTCGCGCTTGGCTGTCGTGCCACAGCCGCCGAGCGCCGCCGTGGCAAGTAGTGCCGCCGCGGCAAGGATGAAGGATGAAGGATGAAGGATGAAGGGTGAACCGGTTTCGCTTCCACCAGATGTTCCTTCTGCCTTCTGCCTTTTGCCTTCTGCCTTGATCCTTGTCTTCATGTCTGTACGAGCTTCTTGTGCGTTGCGATGCTCATCAGTATGCCGAAACCGAGACAGATCGAAACCAGCGCGGTCCCGCCGTAGCTGATGAGCGGCAGCGGCACGCCCACCACCGGCAGGATGCCGCTCACCATGCCCATGTTGACGAAGGCGTAGGTGAAGAAGGTGAGGGTGATCGCCCCCGCGAGCAGGCGCGTGAACAGCGTCGGCGCGTTCGCCGTGATCATCATCCCGCGCCCGATTACCAGCAGGAACGTCGCGAGCAGCACCAGGTTGCCGAACAGTCCGAACTCCTCCGAGTACACCGCAAAAATGAAGTCGGTGGTGCGTTCCGGAATGAAATCAAGGTGGGTCTGCGTACCGTTCAGCCAGCCCTTGCCGAACAGGCCGCCGGAGCCTACGGCGATGGTGGACTGGATGGTGTGATAGCCCGTGCCGAGCGGGTCCTGCGCGGGATCGAAGAGCGTGAGGATGCGCTGGCGCTGGTAGTCGTGCAGCACCGACCATGCGAACGGCAGGCTCGCGATGCCCGCGACCGCAAGACCGGCGATGACGCGCCACGACAGTCCCGCGAGGAACAGCACGAAGAAACCCGAGGCCGTGATCAGCAATGCAGTGCCGAGATCGGGCTGGCGCACGATCAGCGCAATCGGGATCGCCAGCATCACCACCGCCACCGCGTAATTACCGAGCCTCAACGTAGCTTCGTAACGGTCGAAGTACCAGGCGAGCGCGAGCGGCACCGCGATCTTCATCAGTTCCGATGGCTGGATACGCGTGATGCCCAGATCGAGCCAGCGCCGTGCGCCGTGCACGACATCCCCGAACAGCGCGACGGCCGCGAGCAGCAGCATCCCCAGCAGGTAGAGCGGCAGGGCGAGCCGCGCCAGGTAGTGAGGCGGGATGTTGGCGCAGGCCCACATCACCCCGAACGCGATCAGCATATTGGCGAGCTGGCCTGAGACACGCGCGAGATTGGCGTTGGAGGCGCTGAACAGCACCATCAGCCCCGCCGCCATCAGCCCGAGCACCGTCCCGAACACCACGCCGTCGATGTGGCGCGTGAAGTAGTCGCCGATGCGTCTAATCGCCGGCGTCATCGTCCTCGTCCTTGCCGCGCTTGAGCGGCCGGGGCTCCTTGCCGAGCAGGTAGTAGTCGAGCACCTGGCGCGCGATCGGCGCGGCGTAGCGCGCGCCGAAACCGGAATTCTCCACGATCACGGCGAGCGCGATCTTCGGATTGTCGGCCGGCGCGTAGGCGATGAACAAGGCATGATCGCGCAGGTGCTCCTGTACGCGACTTTCCACGTACTTCTCGCCCTGCTTGACGCCGATGACCTGAGCGGTGCCGGTCTTGCCTGCGCTCACGTACCCGGCACCGGCGAACGCGCGCGCGCCCGTGCCTTCCTTGTTGACGCCGATGAGCGCCTGCTTGATCACCGCGAGGTGCTCGGGCTTGATATCGAGGGTGCGTAGCGGATTGGGCTCGACCGCCGTGCGCTCCCGCGTGCGGATGTCTTCGACGTAGTCCACGATGCGCGGCCGGAACATCACGCCGTCGTTGGCCAGCGTTGCGATCGCCGTCGCGAGCTGCAGCGGCGTGTAGGCGTTGTAGCCCTGGCCGATGCCGACGCTGATCGTCTCGCCCGCAAACCACTTCTGTTGGAAACGGCGCATCTTCCACTCCTGCGAAGGCAGCACCCCGACCGCTTCGCCCGTGACGTCTATGCCCGTCCGGGCGCCGAAGCCGAACTGCGCCATGAACTTCGCTATCGCGTCGATGCCCATGTCGTTCGCGAGCATGTAATAGTAGGTGTCGCTCGATTTCACGATCGATTTGTACATGTCCACCGTACCGAGCCCGCCGGGCCGGCTGTCGTGGAAAACGTGGCCGCCGAAGTTGAAATACCCTGGATCGCTGATGGTCTGCTGCGGAGTCCGCTTGCCGTAGGTGAGCCCGGCGAGCGCCATGAACGGCTTGAAGGTCGAGCCGGGTGGGTAGGTGCCGGAGAGTGCACGGTTGACGAGCGGTCGGTCGGCCGAGCTGTTGAGCTCGTTCCAGTTCTGCGGATCGATGCCATCGACAAAGAGGTTGGGGTCGAATCCCGGCTTGCTCACGAACGCGAGCACACCCCCGGTCGAAGGCTCGATCGCGACCAGCGCCCCGCGCCGGTCGCCGAACGCCCTGTAGGCGACCTCCTGCAGCTTGGCGTCGAGGGTTAGGACGAGATTGTTGCCGGAGACCGGCGGGGAGCGCGAAATGGATCGCACCGCGCGGCCGCCGGAATCCACCTCGACCTCTTCGACGCCCGTCGTGCCGTGGAGGAAACGCTCATAGCTCTGCTCGAGCCCGGTCTTTCCGATGTAGTCGGTGCCGCGGTAGTTGGCGACGAGCCCATCGGCTTCGAGCTGATCGAGTTCACGCTGGTTGATCCGGCCGATGTAGCCCACCACGTGCGAGAACAGCTCGCCGCGCGGATACTGGCGGAACAGCCGCGCATTGATCTCCACGCTAGGAAAGCGGTAGCGGTTGGCGGCAAAGCGCGCGATCTCCTCCTCGGAGAGCCGGGTGCGGATCGGCAGGCTCTCGAAGTTCTTGCTCTCCTCGAGCAGCTTCCTGAAACGCCGGCGGTCCTTGGGCGTGATGTCCACAAGGGTGGCGAGCTCGTTGATGAGCCGCTCGAGATCATCCACCTTGTCCGGCGTGATCTCCAGCGTGTAGGCGGAATAATTGTGCGCCAGCACCACGCCGTTGCGATCGGAGATGATGCCGCGGTTGGGCACGATCGGCACGATCGAGATGCGATTCGCCTCGGCGAGCGTTTGATAGTGCTCGTGCTTTACCACCTGGAGATAGACGAAGCGCGCGGCGAGCAGCCCGAACATCGCCAGCATGAAGCCCGCGGCGATCGCCAGCCGCAGGCGGAAGTGATAGATCTCGAGCCGCGAGTTTCTGAGCTCTACTGCGACTGACATGCTCGTGCCTCAGATGGCGGGATGTTCGGGATCGAGGCGGGGCCGCTGCGGCAGCTCGAGCACGATCACGAGCAGCGGCCACAGCGCGGCGCCGGTGAAGCTCGACACGAAGTAGGTGAGGCCCGGAAAATCGGCGCCCGCCGCCATGCGCACGAGCAGCATGGCGAGCTGGGTGAGCAGCAGCAACGGCACCACGTGCAGCACCTGGTGCTTGATGCCGAACATCTGCACGCGGCGGTGCAGCGAGATGCCGGCGTAGGCGAGCAGCGTGTAGGCGAGCGCGTGCTGGCCGAACAGGCTGGCATCGCCGATGTCCATGGCGAGCCCGAGCAGCCAGGCGGCGGCGAAACCGAACTTGCGCGGCTGGTAGATGCACCAGTAGAGCAGCGTCACCGCGAGGAAGTCGGGCATGATCCACAGCGCCACCCCCGACCACGGCAGCAGGTTGGCGAGCAGGGCGAAGACGAGCGTCGCGGCGATGAACCCGGGCTTCACCGGCAGCAGGATTTCATGGGGTTGCGGCGGCCGCAGCGCCATCGTCAGCCCTTCTTCCCCTTGCGCCGCTTCGGCTGCGCCGCGGTCTCGGCCGGCGGCTGCGGCGCCTCGCGGTGCCAGGCGAGCACCAGCACATGGGCGTAACTCGTCACGCCCGCGAGCGGCTTGCAGGTGATACGCGCGAACATGAATTCGGCGTTGCGCTCGATGTCCGACACTTCGGCCACCGGCAATCCGGGCGGGTAGGTGCCGTCGATGCCGGAGGTAACGAGCTGATCGCCGTTCTGCACGTCGGCGTTAAGCGGCATGAACCGGAGATCGAGCACGCCGTCCTGGCCTACTCCGAACACCACGCCGCGCAGCCCGCTCCTCAGATTCTGCACCGGCACCGCCTGGCCCTTGTCGGTGATCAGCGTCACCTCGGCGAGCCAGGGATAGACGCGGGTGACCTGGCCGACCACGCCGCGCGTATCGACCACCGCCTGGCCGGCCTTGATGTCGTCCTGCAAGCCCTTGTCGATGACGACTTTGCGCGAGAACGGATCGCGCGCGGCGTAGAGCACTTCGGCGAGCCTGGCGTCGGCATTCACCCGCTCGCGCGCGGCGAGCAGCTCGCGCAGCTGGCGGTTTTCCGACTGCAGCGCCTTCAGTTGCTGCAGCAGCGGGGCGTTGGCGAGCCTTTCCTGGGTGAGGCGCGCGCTCTCCTCGCGCAGCGAGGAATGCGTGACGAAGAAATCCCCCATGCGCCGCGCAATGCTGGCGGGCGCGGTGGCGATGCGCTGCAGGGGATAGATGATGGCGGCCGCGATCTGGCGCAGCGGCGTGAGGTAGTTGAAGCGCGCATCGGCGACGAGGAGCGTGAGCGACAGCGCGGAAAAGATCAGCAGGCGGGCAAGCGGTGTGGGGCCGGTCTTGAAAAACGGCGGGGGCGAATGTTCCATTTAGTCCCGAGTCCCGAGTCGCATGTCGCGAGTCAGGCAGCGCGCGCCTGCGGCGAGGAATCTGACGCGGGACTCGTGACTCGCGACCCGAGACTTCACCATCAGTCGTTGGTGAAGAGGCTGCTCAGCCGGTCGATATTCTCGAGCGCCTTGCCCGAGCCGCGCACCACGCAGGTAAGCGGGTCCTCGGCGATGATCACCGGCAGTCCGGTTTCCTCCATCAGCAGGCGATCGATGTCGCGCAACAGCGCGCTGCCGCCGGCCAGCACCATGCCCTTCTCGGCGATGTCGGCGGCGAGCTCGGGCGGGGTCTGCTCGAGCGCGGACTTGACGGCGCTGACGATGCTGTTGAGCGGCTCGGTGAGCGCTTCCAGTATTTCATTGGAGGAGATAGTGAAGCTGCGCGGGATGCCTTCGGCGAGGTTGCGGCCCTTCACTTCCTTCTCGCGTACCTCGGACCCGGGAAAGGCGGAACCGATTTCCTTCTTGACCTGCTCGGCGGTGGTCTCACCGATCAGCATGCCGTAGTTGCGGCGGATGTAGTTGATGATCGCCTCGTCGAACTTGTCGCCGCCCACGCGCACCGAGCCCTTGTAGACCAGCCCGCCGAGCGAGATCACACCCACTTCCGTGGTGCCGCCGCCGAGGTCCACCACCATCGAGCCAGTCGCCTCGCCGACCGGCAGCCCGGCGCCGATCGCCGCCGCCATCGGCTCCTCGATCAGGTAGACTCTGGACGCGCCCGCGCCGATCGCTGATTCGCGAATCGCGCGGCGCTCGACCTGGGTTGAGCCGCACGGCACACAGATGATGATGCGCAGGCTGGGCCAGAACAACCGCGAGTCGTACGCCTTCTTGATAAAGTGCTTGAGCATCTGCTCGGTGACGGTGAAGTCGGCGATCACGCCGTCCTTCATCGGGCGGATCGCGGTGATGTTGCCCGGCGTGCGGCCGAGCATCTGCTTCGCCGCGAGACCGACTTCCTGGATCACTTTTTTGCCGTTGGGGCCGCCTTCCTGGCGGATGGCGACCACCGACGGCTCGTCGAGCACGATGCCTTTGCCGCGCACGTAGATCAGCGTGTTGGCGGTGCCGAGATCGACGGCGAGATCGTCGTTAAAGTAGCTGTTCAAGAAACCAAACATAAAGCGTTCCGCCCAAAGGGATTTGGTGCTGCGCGTCAGGCAGTTATGATACCCTATGCAGCTTCGATTTTTAAGGCACTTTTTCTCAGGGCGTTATGGCACTGACGCTTGACGACGTGAAGCGCGTCGCCCACCTGGCGCGGATTGCGATTGACGAAGCCGAAGCGCAAGCCGTGCTGTCCCAGCTCAACGACGTATTCAAGCTCGTCGCCAGGATGCAGGCGGTGGACACCCGTGGGGTGGAGCCAATGTCCCACGCCCTGGACCTGGTGCAGCGGCTGCGCGAGGATGCCGTCACCGAGAGCGACCAGCACAGTCTGTTTCAGTCGGTCGCCCCGCACGTCGAGGGTGACCTCTACCTGGTGCCCAAAGTCATTGAGTAACTGCGGGGCTAGGGACTGGGGGCTAGGGGCTAGCAGAACCAATGGTTTTTCGAGTCTCGAGTCTCGAGTCCCGCTTTCCTGCGATGCACAACGCCACCATCAAGAGCCTGTCCGCGGAGCTTGCCGCGCGCAAGCTTTCCAGCGTCGAGCTGGCCAAGCATTTCATAAAAAGAATCAAGGTATTAAACACAAAGTACCACTGCTTTATTACGCTCGACGAGGAGGCAAGCCTCAAGCAGGCCCGGGCTGCTGACAGGTTGCGCGCCGCAGGAAGTGGGCAGCCGCTCACCGGTATCCCTATAGCTCAAAAGGACATCTTCTGCACCAGGGGCTGGCTCACCACCTGCGGCTCAAGGATGCTGTCCAACTTCATCTCCCCCTACGACGCCCATGTGGTGGAGCGGCTCAACGCCGCAGGGGCGGTCAACATCGGCAAGACCAACATGGACGAGTTCGCCATGGGCTCGTCCAGCGAGACCTCGTACTACGGCCCGGTCAGGAATCCATGGGATGTCAGCACCGTGCCAGGCGGCAGCTCGGGCGGCTCGGCGGCGGCGGTGGCGGCGCGGCTTGCTCCGGGCGCGATCGGTACCGACACCGGCGGCTCGATCCGGCAGCCGGCGGCGCTCACCGGCATCTGCGGGCTCAAGCCCACCTACGGCGTGGTGTCGCGCTACGGCATGGTCGCTTTTGCTTCCAGCCTCGACCAGGGCGGGCCGATGGCGCGCACTGCGGAAGACCTCGCGCTGATGATGAACATCATGGCTGGTTTCGATGCGCGCGATTCGACCTCGCTCGAGCGTGAACGCGAGGACTACACGCGTGAGCTCGGCAAACCGATCAAGGGAATGAAGGTCGGACTGCCGAAGGAGTTCTTTGCCAAAGGCGCGGCACCCGGCGTGGTGAAGGCGGTGGAAGCCGCGGTGGCGGAGTATCGGAAGCTCGGCTGCGAGACGGTCGGGGTCAGTCTCCCGAACATGGAGCTCTCCGTGCCGGTGTATTACGTGCTCGCGCCGGCGGAAGCCTCGAGCAACCTGGCGCGCTACGACGGGGTACGCTACGGCTATCGCGCGCCGGAATACTCCGACTTCACCGACATGTACAAGAAGACGCGGGCGCAGGGCTTCGGCGCGGAGGTGAAGCGGCGGATACTCATCGGTACCTACGTGCTCTCCCACGGCTACTACGATGCCTACTACATACAGGCGCAAAAGGTGCGGCGGCTGATCGCGCGCGACTTCGCCGAGGCGTTCAAGCGCTGCGACGTCATCATGGGGCCGACCAGCCCGACCACGGCCTTCAAAATCGGCGAGAAGGCGGGGGATCCGGTGCAGATGTACCTCTCCGACATCTACACCATCGCGGTCAACCTCGCGGGGCTGCCCGGCATGTCGATCCCGTGCGGCTTCGACGCGAAGGGACTGCCGGTGGGGCTGCAGATCATCGGCAACTACTTTGCGGAAGCGCGCATGCTCAACGTCGCGCACCAGTACCAGCGGGCGACCGACTGGCACACCCGAGCGCCGAAAGGCATAGAAGTAAATTAGCCGCCAAGGCGCCAAGGCCGCCAAGAAATTCAGAATTCAATATTGAACTGCAAAAAACGCCAAGAGAAGCTACAGCGAAATTTTCAATGTTCTGGTTTTGATTTGAACTTTGTATTTATGGCTTTTCTTGGCGCTCTTGGCGTCTTGGCGGCTAAATAGGTTTTGTTCATGAAGTGGGAAACGGTCATCGGGATCGAGACGCACGCCCAGCTCTCGACGAAATCCAAGATCTTCTCGGGAGCCGCCACCCCTTTCGGCGCCGCGCCCAACACCCAGGCGTGCGCGGTGGACATCGCGCTGCCCGGCGTACTGCCGGTGGCGAACCGCGAGGCGGTTGCGAAGGCGGTGCGCTTCGGGCTTGCAATCGGCGCGAAGATCAACCGCCGCTCGATCTTCGCGCGCAAGAACTACTTCTATCCCGACCTGCCGAAGGGCTACCAGATCAGCCAGTACGAAACGCCGATCGTGCAGGGCGGCACGCTCACCATCTTCGTTGACGGCAAGGAGAAGGCGGTGCGGCTCACCCGCGCGCATCTCGAGGAGGACGCCGGCAAGTCGTTGCACGAAGGCTTCCACGATTTCACGGGGATAGATCTCAACCGCGCGGGCACGCCGCTGCTCGAGATCGTTTCCGAGCCCGACATGAGGAGCGCGCAGGAAGCGGTGGCTTATGCCAAGGCGCTGCACGCGATGGTGCGCTGGATCGACATCTGCGACGGCAACATGCAGGAAGGCTCGTTCCGCTGCGACGCCAACGTGTCGGTGCGGCCGGAGGGATTGGACAAGCTCGGCACGCGCTGTGAGATCAAGAACCTCAACTCCTTCCGCTTCCTCGAGCGCGCCATCGAGTTCGAGGTCAGGCGGCAGATCGAGGTTCTCGAAGACGGGGGCACGATCGAGCAGGAGACACGGCTCTACGACGCGGACAAAGACGAGACGCGCTCGATGCGCACCAAGGAGGACGCGCACGACTACCGCTATTTCCCCGATCCCGACCTCCTGCCGCTCGAAGTGTCTGAGCAGTGGATAGACAGCATTAAATCCGCACTCTCAGAGCTACCCCAGGCCAAGCGCGAGCGGTACGTCAAGGAGTATGGCCTGTCGCAGTATGACGCAGCAGTGCTGACGCAATCGCGCGAGATGGCAGAGTTCTACGACAGGCTAGTCGGTACCTTGGGCGGGCTCTACAAATTGGGGGCTAGCTGGGTGACTGGCGAATTCAGTGCGGTGCTCAATCGTGCTGGTCTTGAAATACATCAGTCTCCCATCAGCAGCGATAGGCTTGCTGGCTTACTTCGCCGTGTCGCTGACAACACTATCTCACGTCGATCGGCCGGGGAAGTGTTCGATGCCATGTGGAATGGCACGATGGAAGCAGACGCGATCATCGCGGCACGCGGACTGACACAGATCTCCGACAGCGGCGAGCTGGAAAGAGTCTGCGACGCAGTGATCGCGTCGAACGCGAAGCAGGCCGAGGATTACCGGGCCGGCAAGGACAAGGCCTTCAACTCGCTGGTGGGGCAGGTGATGAAACTCACCAAGGGGAAGGCCAATCCCCAGCAGGTGAGCGAGATTCTGAAGCGCAAACTTGCGGGGTAGCTATCGGAGAGAGGCGTGAATCGTGATTCGTGAATCGAACAAGCGGTTTCTCGTCGACTCACAACTCACAACTCACAACTCACAACTCACGACTCACGCTTTATTTCTTGGCGGGCGCTGCCGCCGTCGTGGGCGCGGGCTTCGCCGGCGCGGTCTCGCCGCCTTTGAGATCGAGGTAGCGCTTCTTGTACTCGGCGTAGCGCTTGCGGATGTCTTCCTTGTCCTTCTCTCTGGTCGCGATGCCCTCTTCTATCCGCTGCCTTTCGGCGCCGGTCCTGCTCAATTCGTCGGTGAGCGCGTCGGGCACCGTCTTCTTCTCCTTGGCGATGGCGTCAATGCGTGCCTTGATATCGCTGTAACGATCGGCCGCGTTTCTGTGCGATACCTGGAGCTGGCTGATCTGTAGATCCACCTGTTGCAGCTCGCGGTCGCGCTTCTGGTCGATTTCCTTCTCGTTCGAGAAGGTGTTGAGCAGCGCCGAGTCCTGGCGCCTTTGTTCCGCGTTTTTCTTTTGCTCTTCGGCTCTCTGTTTTGCGGTTTCTTGCTCCTGCGCCTTGCGTTTGGCCACTTCTTCCGCGGAGTCGGTGGTCCCGCGCGTCACCCCGCGCTTATCGAGCTGCTTGGTGCCGCTTTCCTGGTATTCGGGCGGAACGATGTCGCCGCAGCCGACCACCTTGCCGGACTTGTCCTTCCAGCAGATGATCTTCTGCGCGAAGGCATCATTTGCCGCGAAGCCAACCGTACCGATCAGCGCCGCGATCGCGGCCGCCGTCAAATGCCGAATCCCGATGTTACGCATGAGCCGTCACTCCATACTGTTCACGATAACGCCCGACCGCCGCGAGATGCTGCGCATGCTGCGGCTCGGTCCTGAGGTAATCCACGAGGTTGTCGAGCGTTGCGATGCTGATGACCGGGATATTATAGCTCCGCTCGACCTCCTGGACCGCGGAAAGCTCCCCGGTGCCGCGCTCCATGCGGTCGAGCGCGATCGCCACCCCACAGGGTACAGCGTTTGAGGCCAGGATCAGGTTGACAGACTCGCGCACCGAGGTGCCGGCGGAAATCACGTCATCAACGATCAGCACCCGGCCGGCGAGCGGCGCGCCGATCACGCTGCCGCCTTCGCCGTGGTCCTTGGCCTCCTTGCGGTTGAAGCTGTAACGGACGTTGCGCCCGGCATCCGCCAGCGCAATCGCCACCGCGGCCACCAGCGGGATGCCCTTGTACGCTGGTCCGAACACCATGTCGAATTCGATCCCCGCCGCGAGGATGGCTTTCGCGTAGAATTGCGCGAGTTGCTTCAATGACGCCCCGTCATAGAACAGCCCCGCATTCAAGAAGTACGGCGACAGGCGTCCGGCCTTGGTCTTGAATTCCCCGAAGCACAGCACCTTCTTGCTGACGGAGAAGCGGATGAACTCTTGCCTGAAGTCGGTTGCCATGTGATCGGGCCTTGCTCGCTTGGGGCGAATTGACCGGCGCGCGTGGAGCGCGTCCGGTCGAATGAGCCGGGTAGTGCACCGAGCCGGTTTGAACCAATGAAAATTATAACGCTTAATCTCAATGGCATCCGCTCGGCAGCGCGCAAGGGCTTCTTCAAGTGGATGGCGCGCAGCCGCGCCGACGTGGTGTGCGTGCAGGAGCTCAAGGCCCGGGCGGCCGAAATGAGCGAGGACCTGCTTCAGTCCGGGCGGTACCGGGGCTTCTTTCACTACGCGGTGAAGAAAGGTTACAGCGGAGTCGGGCTCTACTGCCGGCGCGAGGCGGATCGCGTCATCGAGGGCATCGGCATCGCCGACATCGACAGCGAGGGGCGCTATCTGCGCGCCGACTTCGGGCGCTTGAGCGTGATCTCGGTGTACCTGCCGTCGGGCTCAAGCGGGCCGGAGCGGCAGGCCATCAAGTTCCGCTTCATGGAGCGCTTCTTCCCGCACCTCAAGGAGCTCGCGGCGGGTGGCCGCGACATCGTGCTGTGCGGAGACTGGAACATCGCGCACCAGGAGATCGACCTCAAGAACTGGCGCGGCAACCGGAAGAATTCCGGTTTTCTGCCGGAGGAACGGGCCTGGCTCACGCGCGTGTTCGACGAGCTTGGGTGGGTGGACGTGTTCCGCTGCATCGATCCGCGTCCCGAGCAGTACACCTGGTGGTCGAACCGCGGGCAGGCGTGGGCCAAGAACGTGGGCTGGCGCATCGACTATCACATCGCCACGCCGAAATTTGCCGGGACCGCGAAGCGGGTTGCGATCTACAAGGATCAGCGTTTCTCGGACCACGCGCCACTCGCGATCGACTACGATTACGAGCTTGGGTGAAACCGCAGATGAACGCAGATGAACGCAGAAAAAAATCCTTTGCCACAGAGGACACAGAGTTCACAGAGGATGAGACCCCATGAACATGACCAGTGGTGCGTTTCGCTTTTTCTCTGTGTTCTCTGTGCTCTCTGTGGCTATTGTTTTTGGGTTATCGGCGTTAATCGGCGGTTTCAAACATGACTGACCGCCTGGCGGGCGCCCTCGCGCCGTATCTGGAAGTCTTTCGCAGCCGCCGCGTGGCGGCGGTGCTGCTGCTCGGTTTCGCCTCCGGGCTGCCGCTGGCGTTGACCGGGAGCACCCTGCAGGCCTGGCTCACGGTCGCCGGCGTGGACATCCAGACCATCGCCTGGTTCTCCTGGATCGGCGTGCCGTACCTGCTCAAGTTCCTGTGGTCGCCCCTCATGGACCGCTACATTCCGCCGTGGCTGGGACGCCGCCGCGGCTGGATCATCGGGACCCAGCTCGCATTAATCGCCGGCATGGTTGGCATGGCGCTCACGACGCCCGATGAGTCGATGTTGCTGCTCGGGCTGTTCGCGCTGTGGGTCGCGTTCGTGTCCGCCTCGCAGGACATCGTGATCGACGCCTACCGCACCGACATCCTGGCGCCCGCCGAGCGCGGCGTGGGGGCGGCGGTGGGAGTCTTCGGCTATCGCATCGCCATGCTCGTTTCCGGCGGGCTCGCCCTGATCCTCGCCGACCAGATCGGCTGGCGCAGCGCCTATCTCGCGATGGCGCTTTTGATGCTGATCGGGATAACCGCTACGCTGTGGGCGCCGGAACCGCAGGCCCCGCCCGCCCCGCCGCAGACGCTGCGTGCCGCGGTGATCGAGCCGCTCAAGGATTTCTTTGTCCGCGCGGGGGCGGTGCAGCTCCTGCTGCTCATCATGCTCTACAAATTCGGCGATGCGCTCGCCGGAACCCTCACTACCGCGTTCCTGATTCGCGGTGTCGGTTTCACGCCCACCGACGTCGGCGTGATCAACAAAGGACTGGGCCTCGCGTCGCTGCTCCTGGGCGCGCTGGTGGGCGGGACGCTGTTGACGCGCATGAGCCTCTACCGCGCGCTGATGGGGTTCGGCGTGCTGCAGGCGGTTTCGAATCTTTCGTTTACGTTCCTCGCCTGGGCGGGCAAGAGCTATGCGTGGCTGGTGTTCGCGGTGGGCTTCGAGAATCTCGCGAGCGGCATGGGCACCGCGGCCTTCGTCGTGCTCGCGATGAGCTTGTGCAACGTGAGCTTCAGCGCGACCCAGTACGCGCTGCTCTCGGCGCTCGCCTCGCTGGGGCGAGTGCTGTTCGGGCCGGTGACCGGGGAGCTGGTCGCCGCGTTCGGCTGGGCGAACTTCTTCGTGATCACCTTCGTCGCGGCGCTGCCCGGACTCCTGCTGCTGTGGCTGCTGCGCGAGCAGCTCGCGCTCACGCCGCAGAATCAAGGCGCAACCTAGCGCCCGTTGCGCAATGCTTGACGACGAGCGCTCCGGGCGCAAGATTAGAAGTGATTTCAAAAACACCCAAAACCGATGGAACCGCCGATGAACGCCGATGAACGCCGATAAAACCAAGATCAAAATACGAATGGCACGGCGATACCCTGAACGATGACCTGCCCATGGAGATCGCGAAGAAGTCGAAGGACGTGTGGATCGGCACGCGCGCAAGGTGCTCAAAAACCGGTGAGTCATGAGTGGTGAGTCGTGATTCGACGAGAAGCCGCATGTCCGATTCACGATTCACGAATCACGATTCACGCTTTTTCTGGAAAGGGAGGATGAAATGCGACTCGTGACTTTTACGCCGCGATCGGGCGGCACGCCTCGCGTCGGCCTGCTGCGGGACGGAAACCAGATGATCGACCTTGCGCGCGCCAGCGGCAAGCCACCGTTCGATCCCGCCGACATGATCGCGCTGATCGCGGCCGGCGCCGGGGCGCTGGCATGGCTGCGCGACGTTGCCGCGAAGGCCAAGGAGACCGTGCCGCTCGACAAGGTGACGCTGCTCGCGCCGATCCCGCACCCACGCAAAAACGTGTTCTGCGTCGGCTGGAACTACCTCGAGCACTTCAAGGAAGGCGAGAAAGTCCGCCAGAAACCCGTGGAATATCCGAGCCACCCGGTGTTCTTCACCAAGGCAACGACCGCGGTAAACGGGCCGTACGACCCGGTTCCCTACGACCCCGGGACGACCGAGATGCTCGATTGGGAAGTCGAGCTGGGCGTGGTCATCGGTAAGGGCGGCAAGAACATCGCCGAGACCGATGCGATGAAGCACGTGTTCGGCTATACCGTGGTCAACGACGTGTCGGTGCGCGACATCCAGCGCCGGCACGGCGGCCAATGGTTCAAGGGCAAGAGCCTGGACGGGACCTGCCCGATGGGGCCGTGGATCGCCACCGCCGACGAGCTCGATCCCGGCAACCTGCAGGTGATCTGCCGCGTCAACGATGTGGTCAAGCAGGACTCGAATACGAGCTACATGTATTTCAGGATCCCGCGACTCATTTCCGAGCTTTCGCTCGGGCTCACTCTCGAGCCGGGCGACATCATCTCCACCGGCACGCCGGCGGGCGTGGGGCACGCCCGCACGCCGCCCGAGTTCATGAAGGCGGGCGACGTGCTGGAAACCGAGATCGTCGGTCTGGGACTGCTACGCAATAAAATCGGCAGCTAAAACCTTTAGCCACAGAGAACACAGAGAACACAGAGGAATAAATCATAATTGAACCGCCAAGCTTGCCCTCGACTCGATCGGGGGACGCCAAGGACGCCAAGAAAGACAAACAAGAAATTGAGCCGCAGATAAACGCAGATAAACGCGGATAGGAACAAAGCGGAACTGCCATGGCCGCCAAGGCCGCCGAGAGACTCAGTGTTCAACAGGAGTTAGGCAATACAGCGGCACGGTGCTATATTGGAAAGCGGTGTCGAAAGGAGCCGCCATGGACTGGAA
>JAHFRO010000009.1 GCA_023266245.1 Betaproteobacteria bacterium
GCTGGGCTGCCCCGAGTTTCACGGACACTTTGCTAAGCCTGCGCACTGCTTTTCGAACTGAACCGAGCTCATCTGTCCACGAGGGGGGATGCCGACGCCTCGGATTGTAGAACCGTTCGAGGTAACCCGGGGGCTTATTGATACGTTCGTAGTATATGCCTCCATATCAGTGAATGCAGTCAACTGCGATGGGGCTGATGGTGTGAAGAACGAAGCTGGGTACCACGAACGAACCCGGCTAAACGGCAACTTCCCTGCGGGAAATCTGCAGTACATCCATTTCGATCATCGCAAATGCCGTGAGCCACAGCAGCGCATCGTAAGCATCGAACCATTCCCTGCGCCACGCCCAAACCAGCACCAGAGCCGCCAGTGCCGCGTAGAGCGCAGCCGCGCTTATCGCACACGTGGCCCGGTGCCGCACCACGGCGCGGGGATTACGCACTTCGAGTTCGAGGAGCACGACTACCGCGATCCAGAGCCCGGTGTTGACCGTGTTGAGCCACTCGTTCTGATAACCATAGCCGACGGCGGCCGCGCCTACCGCAGCAATGGCGGCCAGTCGGACGCCGCGGACTGCGGTGGCCGCGCCTCTTACACGAAAGCAGTCGTCAAACCCGGTTTCCAGCTCGAAGAGCGCCAGCAGCGTAAGCCAAGCCGTCGCATCGAGGGCTTCGCTCAACGTGCCGGCGAACAGGTAAAACGTCGTGTTGCAGGCCAGCAGCGCAAACACTGCAGCCTTGAATCCCAGATACCACGGCGATGCTGAACCGAAGGCGGCCACGATCGTACCCCCGGGTGATCTTGAGGCGCGTTCGTGCAAGACCGCGTTACGCGGCCTCAGTGTGCAGCCGGTGGTGCCCACCGCCGTACCATTGCGGCGCGAGGGAGCCTGCAACCATGCCGAAAATGCTCGCCAGCCAGCCCGCGAACTGCGGCGGCAGCAAGCCCGCGGGATAGCCGATTTCGAGCACCATCCAGGTCGCGAGCCCGAGCACGACGGCGCACGCCGCGCCCTGGGTTGTCGCGCGCTTCCAGTAAAGCCCGAACGCAAGCGGCGTGAAAGCGGCGACCAGCGTCACTTTGTAGGCGCTCTCGACCATGCCGTAGATCGTCGAGCCCGAGGTGAGCGCGAAGGACAGCACCGCGAGCGCGAACAGCAGCACGACAAAGCGCAGCACGCGCAGGAACTGCCAGTCGGCGAGCTTGGGCAGGAACGGCTTCAACACGTTCTCGGCGAAAGTCACCGACGGCGCCAGCAGAGTGGCGCTTGAGCAACTCATGATCGCCGCCAGCAGCGCGCCGAAGAAGATCACCTGCGCGAAAAACGGCGTGTGCGTGAGTATCAGGTTGGGCAGGATGTATTGGGAATCGGCATCGATGTGCTTCGCGACCAGATTGGGATCGATCAGCGTCGCCGAATAGGCGAGGAACATCGGGATGAACGCGAAGCAGAAGTAGATGCAGCCGCCGATCACCGAGCCGCGGCCGGCGGTCTGCTCGTCTTTGGCGGCGGAAACACGCTGGAACACGTCCTGCTGCGGGATCGATCCGAATCCCATCGTGATCCATGCCGCGATGAACGCAATCACATCGCGCGGCGCGAGCGCCGGCCAGAACTCGAACTTGCTCGCGTTCGCGGCATGTGCGATCACGACACCGGCACCGCCGGCAACCCCGCTCACCACCGTCGCGATGTAGATCATCCCGAGCAGGATCACGCACATCTGGAACAGATCGGTGAAGGCGACCGAGAACATGCCGCCCGCAAGCGTGTAGAGCAGCACGATCGCGGTGCCGATTACCATGCCTTGCCACGGCTCGATTGCGCCGTTGGTCAGCACCGAGAACACGAGTCCGAGCGCTGTAATCTGCGCCGACACCCAGCCCAGGTACGAGATCACGATGCAGATCGAAGTGGCGAGCTCGACTGCACGGTTGTAGCGCGCGCGGTAAAAGTCGCCGATGGTAAGCAGGTTCATGCGATACAGCGGCCGCGCGAAAAAGAGACCCACCAGCACCAGGCACATGCTCGAGCCGAACGGATCGGCGATGACACCCTTCAAGCCTTCATTGAGGAATTTGGCCGGGATGCCGAGCACGGTTTCCGAGCCGAACCAGGTCGCGAATACGGTGGCGACGATGAACGGCAGCGGCAGGTGGTGGCCGGCGACGACGTAGTCCTGTGAGTTTTTGACCTTGGTCGCGGCGTAGAGGCCGATGGCGACCGAGACGATGATGTAGAGAATGACAAACCAGATCAGCATGTCAATGGCTCGCGAACGGAATAACGGGTAGCGATTGCACGATCTGGCGCATTATACGATGCGGCGGCTGCGCGCCTGCGAGCAGGGAGCAGGGTTCCCGCTTGCGGGATGCGACCGGCCGCGAGTCTGGCGCAGCGCTGTCGAGTGCAGGCGTTGCATCCGTCTCCGGGGTCACATCCCCTAAAGGGGCCCCTGTTCCGCCCTCCGACGGCGCTTTGAGCAGCCTCGAAGCTCGCGGTACGGGCTAGAGCGCGAGGTAGAACAAGAGTCCGATAAGCGCGACCGCCGCTACCGCGATGATCGCCAGCAGCGTGGTCTGCTGCCGGTTTTC
>JAHFRO010000118.1:0-5008 GCA_023266245.1 Betaproteobacteria bacterium
AAACGTGAAAGGTGAAACGTGAAACGAAAAACCCTCTTCCCCGTGACGGGGGGAGAGGGCAGGGTGAGGGGGATCACTTTTCACATTTCACTTTTCACGAGCCGCTAGCTACCAGTCACGCTTCATCAGTCACGAGTCACCAGTCACGCCTTTTGCCTTTAGAGCCAGTCCTTGTACCGCAGATAGAGGATCGGTCCCAACGCCACCACGAGCATCAGGAACATCGCCAGCGGATAGCCCCAGAGCCAGTCAAGCTCCGGCATGTGGCGGAAGTTCATGCCGTAGATGCTGGCGATCAGCATCGGCGGCATCAGGATCACCGACAGCACCGTGAAGATGTTGAGGCGCTTGGAGTGCGCGATGTTGATGATGCCGAGCGTGGAGTCGAGCAGAAACTTGGCGCGGTCGGCGAGCGCACCGGAATGCGTCAGCAACGACTCGACGTCGCGCAAGATTTCGTTGATCTGGTCGGTGTGTCCCGGCGCCTGGTTGCTGAGCAGCAGGTGCGAGAACACGCGCTGGTTCTCGCTCAGCAAAAGTCGAGCCTTGCCGTTGGTATCTTCCATGCGGGCGAGGTTTTCGAGCACGCGCGGCATCGCGCGTTCTTCACCGCGGAAGATATCGCGTCCGAGGGTTTCCAGCTCGGTTTGCAGCCGCTCGTAGGTGTCGGCCAGCAGCCCGGTGCGCACCGCGATGATACCGAGCAGGATCGACATCGGATCATCGAGCAATTCGGGATGGCTGCTGGCATAGGCGTAATAGGTGCGCAGCTCGGGAACATCCTCGGCGTGTAGCGTGAACAGCCGGCCTTTGTTGATCGTGAACGCGACATTGATGTTGCGGCTGACGTGGTCGAGGGTCTGCAGGAAGTAGAGGTGCAGATGCAGTCCCTGCTCGTCGTGGTAATAACGCGCGCTCGCCTCGATCTCGCCCAGCTCCTCCACGAACTGCAGTTCCTGCTGGTAGGCCTGTTTCACCCACTGGCGTTCCTGCTCGGTCGGGTCGTTGAGGTCGAGCCAGCGGATGCCGGGAGTGAGGTCGGAGGGCTGGTTGACCGGGATCTTCTTGAGCGTCCGGTCGGCGATAATGTAGGCGTTGAGCATGGCTGGGTGCCCCGAAGGTTCGCTGCTGCGGTTATACCAACCGCATCGATCAACGAATTGTAACTTTTCGCTGCTAGACTAGCGACAGACAGATCGCATCGTACCGGTGAGCACTCCCATCCACTGTAACGGGCTGGCCTGCGCGGCGGCCGCCCTGGCAATGTGCGCCGCGCTGCCGTTGGTGGTGTACGCCGACGAGCCGTATGTCACCGATGATGCCCGCATCCTCGAGCAGGGTGCCTGCCAGTTCGAATCGGGCAAAAGGGTTTTTCGCGGCCGACGCGAGTGGTGGGCACTTCCTGCCTGTAATTTTACCGGTAATCTCGAACTGACCCTGGGCAGGACGGGCATGTCCGAGCCTGATGGCAGTCGCAATAGCGATAACGTGGTACAGCTCAAAGGCCTTTTTCGGGAGCTCGAAACCAACAGCCATGGCTGGGGATGGCTGGCCGGGGCCGAAGCGCGCCGGCATCCGGAAGTTGGGCAGCGCCGGATTGGTGATTACCATGCGTCTTTGCTGTTCAGCCGCTCATTTTTCGATGACAGGATAATTGCGCACGTTAATCTCGGGATGAGATATGACCGCAACGAAAGCCGCGCCGCCATAACCGGCGCTGTTGCTGGTGAGCTCAACGTGACTTCGCGCCTTGCATTGATTGCGGAAACCTATGACAACTCGCGCGCGCGCCGCGCTTATCAGGCTGGCGTGCGCTTCGCTCTGGTTCCAGAGCACGTCGAAATCAATGCTTCTTTTGGTGGCGAATCGGAAAATTTCAGGCAATCTCGTTACGGGACGATCGGGATACATCTCGTTTCGACCCGCTTTTTGCCTTAGATTAATGTGCTATGTTGCGGCTCGCCGCCATGGCAGCACATGCCGCCGCCATACGAAAACTTGACGCCTGACCGCATCCTCGATGCCGTCGAAAGCGCGGGTTACCGCTGCGACAGCCGTCTGCTTGCATTGAACAGCTACGAAAACCGCGTCTACCAGGTGTGGCTTAAGGACGGCGCCTCGCTGGTGGCGAAGTTCTACCGTCCCGGGCACTGGCCGGATGCGGCGATTCTGGAGGAACACCAATTCGCGCTGGAGCTTGCCGGGCACGAGATTCCGATCGTGGCGCCACTCGTACTGCAGGACGCTACGCTGCATCAACATGAAGGCTTCCGCTTTGCGCTCTACCCGCGGCGGCCCGGCCGCAGTCCCGAGCTCGAGGACCGCGACACGCTGCGCTGGCTCGGGCGCTTCATCGGCCGCATTCACGCGGTCGGCGCGACAAAAGCGTTCGCGCATCGTCCGGCACTCGATATCGAAAGCTTCGGCAACGAGCCGTCGCGCTTCGTTTTAGATCATGACTTTGTTCCCGCCGATTTACGCGACACCTATCGCAGCGTGGCCGCCGACGTGCTCGGCTGCGTTGCGCGCTGTTACGAACGGGCGGGGAAGGTCAGAAACATCCGTTTGCATGGCGATTGTCATGCAGGCAACATCCTGTGGACCGACCAGGGGCCGCATTTCGTCGACCTCGACGATGCACGCACGGGGCCGGCGGTGCAGGATATCTGGATGTTGCTCGCAGGAGACCGCACGACCATGACAATCCAGCTTGCCGCTGTGATGGAGGGATACCGCGAATTCAACGACTTCGATTCCGCCGAGCTCGCGCTCATCGAAGGGTTGCGCACGCTACGCGTGATTCATTATGCGGGATGGCTCGCGCGGCGCTGGGACGATCCGGCATTTCCCGTGAGCTTTCCTTTTTTCAACACGCAGCGCTACTGGCAGGATCACATCCTTGCCCTGCGCGAACAGGCTGCTGCGCTGGACGAAGAACCGCTGGAATTGGCAGTGTGAAGCCGCGCATGCCCTGGAACATCATAGTCTCGGTTGCGATCGCTTACGCCGTGATCGTGGTGCTGGTGTTCCTGTTCCAGTCGCGGCTGGTCTATTTTCCGCAGATCGGGCGCGAGGTCGCGGTGACGCCGCAGGCCTACGGGCTTCCCTTCGAGGCGGTTACCATCGCGACCGGGGACGGCGAGAAGCTCGCGGCGTGGTGGGTACCGGCTGCCGGCGCGCGCGGAACGGTGCTGATTTTCCACGGCAACGCCGGCAACATCTCGCACCGCCTCGACTATCTGGCGATGTTCCACCGTATGAGCTATGCGACCCTCATCGTTGACTACCGGGGCTACGGGCAGAGCACCGGCTCGCCCTCCGAGGAAGGCACCTACCGCGACGCCGAGGCCGCCTGGCGCTGGCTCACCGTGGAACGGGGCGTGAAAGCGGGCGACATCGTGCTGTTCGGCGAGTCGCTCGGCGGCGCGGTCGCGGCCTGGCTCGCGGCGCGCGTTACTCCTCGCGCGCTGATACTCGCCTCGACCTTCACCTCCGTGCCCGACCTCGGAGCGCAGGTCTATCCGTTCCTGCCGGTGCGGCTGATCAGCCGCTTCAGCTACGATACCCGCGCGGCGCTCCAGGCGCTGAAGGCGCCGGTATTGATCGCGCACAGCCGCGAAGACGACATCGTGCCGTATGCGCACGGGCAGGCACTGTTTGTGGCAGCCAGCGAGCCCAAGCAGTTCCTGGAAATGCGCGGCGGGCACAACGACGGCTTCATCTTCATGCGGCAGGAGTGGGTCGCCCAGCTCGGCGCGTTTCTCGAACGCGCTGCGGCGAGATGAGCATGGCGAGGAAATCAATCTCGATCGGCATCGCGCTCGGCTCGGGTTCCGCGCGCGGCTGGGCTCACATCGGCGTGCTGCAGACTCTCGCCGAGGCCGGCATTGCGCCGCACATCGTATGCGGCACCTCGATCGGCGCTCTGGTGGGCGCGGTGTACGCCGACGACGATCTCGATGCGCTCGAGCAGTGGGTTACGGGGCTCACCTGGCGCAAGTTGGTGAGTTACTTCGATCTTTCCTTCGGCGGCGGCATCATCAAGGGCGAAAAGTTGTTCGATTATTTGCGGGGCAGCCTGCTCGACAAGAAGATAGGTGATCTGCAGCGGCCGTTTGCGGCGGTCGCGACCGATCTCGCGAGCGGCAGCGAGGTGTGGCTGCGCGACGGACCGGTGGCCGACGCGGTGCGCGCCTCGATTGCGCTGCCGGGTTTGTTCACACCGTGGCCGCGCGGCGGGCGGCTGCTGGTGGACGGCGCGCTGGTCAACCCGGTGCCGGTGTCGCTCGCCCGGGCGATGGAAGCCGATTTCGTGATCGCCGTGGATCTGACCAGCAGCAGCATCGGCCAGTATGCCCACCGGGTGGAACCCGAGCAGCGCAAGGCGCGCCAGCCCAGCATGATCGAGGTGGTGGCCAACTGCCTCAACATCGTGGACATGCGCATCACGCGCAGTCGCCTGGCGGGCGAGCCCGCGGACGCGGTGATCCAGCCGCGGCTTGGGCACGTGGGCGTGCTCGAATACCATCGGGCGGCGGAAGCGATCGCGGAAGGGCGCGCCGCCACCGAAGTCATGATTTCCCAGATCCGGCGGCTGCTCGACGACCGCCGTTGAAACAACATCGCTGGCGAAAGGAGGAGCATCGTGGAGAAAAACTTCATCAATCCGCAGGGACTTGCCAGGCCGGGCGCCTACACGCCGGTCGTGACCGCGCACGGGGGCAGGACGATCTACATCTCGGGGCAGGTCCCCCAGAACGAGAAGGGCGAGCTGCTGGGACGGGGCGACCTGCTCGCGCAGGCCGAGCAGGTCTATCGCAATGTCGAGCTCGCGCTCAAGGGGGCGGGAGCGACGTTCAACGACGTCGTGAAGTTGAACGTGTACGTGGTCAATTACAAGCCGGAGTACCGCGACCTGCTGCACCAGATCCGCGCGCGCTACGTGTCGAAGGAAAACCCGCCCGCGAGCACCCTGGTCGGGGTCCAGGCTTTGGCGCGGGACGGCTTC
>JAHFRO010000118.1:5108-7396 GCA_023266245.1 Betaproteobacteria bacterium
GAAATCGAGGCGATCGCGGTGGCGGACTAATCCAGTCCGAGGACCGCCTTCACGCTGACGAGCAGCGCCTCGGGCTTGCAGGGTTTGGTCATGTAGCTGCTTGTTCCGTACACGAGCGCGGCCACGACGTCGTCATGTCCGGCCTGGGCGGTCACGATGATGATCGGCACCGACTTGAAATTCGGGTGTTCCCGCAGGCGCGCGAGCAGTTCCAGCCCGACGAGTTCGGGCAATACCACGTCCATCACGATGACATCGGGCGGTGGCTTGTTGAGTTCCGCGAGGATCTCGTCCTTGCGTGCGGCGCTGCGCACGTCGATCTGCGCCAGGAGCAGCGTGCGGGCGAGAACCAGCGCATTGGCCTGATCGCCGTCCAGGATCAGCACGCTGTATTTGTCTCCGGCGCGCGGCTCGATACGCTTGGCGGGACGGCTCAGGATGTTGACGAAGTAGCCTGCGCTCTTGAGCGTGCGCATGCCCGCTATCGTCTGCTGCTCGGCCTGTCTTTTCTGCTGCAGCGTCGGTTCCTTGACCGGCCGGCCGATGAAGCTGGAGAAATCCATGTCGTCTCCGGGCTTGGCGGGACGGGAGGACTCGATATAGCCGTCAGCCGCCAACTTCTCGAGCGCGGCGTTCAGCTTGTCCGGGGCAATCTTGGAGAGCTTGCGCTGCAAGTCTTCCACCGTGGACTTGCCGTCGATCATGCCCAACAGGAACTTCAGGTTGGGCCCGAGCTTGCCGGGATTGGCCGCGAACTCGTCCCGGCCTTTGGCGGTCTGGGTGTAAACCACGTTTTGCGTCGTCGGTGGCACTGCGGCGGATTGCGGAAGATTATGGCATGTTCGAGGGCGTTACGCCTCGCGGCGCAGCGGCCGCCTGCTCCGTCAGCAGTTTTTCGACGTACTCGGCGATCGCGAGCGAGGCGGTGAGCCCCGGCGATTCGATGCCGTAGAGGTTGATGAGTCCCGCGACGCCGTGCTCGCGCGGGCCTTGTATGACGAAGTCCTGCGCCGGCCCGCCGGGACCCGTGAGCTTGGGGCGGATGCCGGTGTAGCCGGGTTGCAGCGTGCCGTCCTTCAGCCCCGGGTAGTAACGGCGGATCGCGTTGTAGAACGCGGCCTCGCGGCTTTCGTCGAAGCGGTAGTCGACACGGTTGATCCATGCGAAGTCGGGGCCGAACTTGACCTGGCCGCCGAGATCGATGGTGACGTGCACGCCGAGCCAGTCCTGCCGCGCCACCGGGTAGATCAGCCGGCGGAACGGCGCTCTTCCGGTGAGCGTGTAGTAGTGCCCGATGGCGTAGTAGGTCGGCGGAATGGTGTGCGGCGGCAAGCCGGCGATCGAGCGCGCCGCCGCCTGCGCGTTGAGCCCGGCGCTGTTGACGACGATATCGCATTGGATTGCCATCGGCTCCGCCCCGCCGGCGTGGAGCACGATGCCGCCGTCTGTCGCCGTTCCCGAAGTCACCGGACTGCCCAGCGCGAGCGCTGCGCCGTGCGCCTGCGCGTCGCCCAGGTAGGCGAGCATCAATCCGTGACTGTCGATGATGCCGGTGGAGGGCGAGAGCACGCCCGCGACGCACGCCACCTCCGGCTCAAGCTCGCGCAGCTCCTGCGGGTCGAGCCACCTGAGGTCGGTGACGCCGTTGAGCTCGGCCTGCGACTGATATTTTTTCAGGCCCGCGATCTGGGTCTCGTCAGTGGCGACGATCAGCTTGCCGATGCGCTGGTGCTTGATATCATGCTCGGCGCAGTAGCGGTAGAGCGCGTGCTTGCCGGCGACGCAAAGCCGCGCTTTGAGCGATCCGGTGGCGTAATAAATGCCGGCGTGGATCACTTCGGAATTGCGCGAGCTGGTATGAGTGCCGAACGCGCTTTCGGCTTCCAGTATCACCACCTCGCGGCCGGCGAGCGCCAGCTGGCGGGCGATCGCAAGCCCCACCACGCCCGCGCCGATCACGGCGCACTCAATTTTCTCTGCCATGGACTCGAGCGCTGGACCGCCCAGAAAAGGAAAAAATCTTGAACCACCAGGGACACCAAGGACACGAAGTAAGACCTTCTTGATTAAACCTTTGTGTCCTTCGTGTCCTTTGTGGTTATGCTTCTAACTTAAGCCGCGCATTCTAGCACCATGACCCAGCCGTGGGACCCAGATTTTCTGGCGTGCTCTCCGATGTTCGAGCCGCTGCGCATACATGCCGCCGCAGCGTTTCCCGCGCGCTGGCCGGAGCTCGCGGACCTGCAGCAGCTGCTCGAGCGGCGCAGCCCGCCGGCGCGAGCGGCGAG
>JAHFRO010000010.1 GCA_023266245.1 Betaproteobacteria bacterium
GGATTGAGGATCGAGGATTGAGGAGCGAGGGTGAGGTAAATCAGTGGAACCGCACCAACTATCACTGTTTACGAAATCATCAATAGTCCGGGGCTGCGCGTTCACTCCGGCTTGATGCCGCCATCACGAATGAGCGCCTGGTAGTGAAGATACTCTTCCTGCATGTGCCGCATGAAGCCGTCTGGCGTGCTCTCCGGCGTCGACTCGGCACCCTGACGCACGAACAGCTTGCGTAGCGTCCCCTTGCGCAGCCCGCGCACGATGTCGCCGTGCAGCTGCTCGACGATGCGCCGCGGCGTGCCCTTGGGCGCGACGATGCCCGACCAGCTGTCGAACTGCGCCTCTGGCAGCCCGAATTCGGCGATCGCTGGCACGGCCGGCAGCGCGGCGCTGCGTTGCGGCGTCATCACGGCGAGCGCGCGCAATTGTGCCCCGCGCACCGGCCCGAGCACCGCCGGCAGCGTGTAAATGGCGTAATGCACCCGCCCGAGCACCATCTCGACGTAAGTGTCCGACACATTCCTGTACGGCACGTGCACGGCGTCGATGCCGAGCGCGCGCGTGAATACCTCGCCAGCGAGGTGCGAGGCCGATCCGATGCCGAGGGATGCGTAGTTGAGCTCGCCGGCGCGCGCCCGCGCGTATGCGACGAATTCGCGCGCCGTGCGCACCGGGATCGCGGGGGTCACCGCCAGCACGTTGGTGATGGACGCGACGTGCGCGACGCCGACGATGTCGGCAAGGGCCTGGAACGGCGCCTCGTCGCGCAGGAGCTCGGTGATAAGGCGCGTAACGCCGACCATGCCGAGCGTGTATCCATCGGCCTTCGCCCTCGACACCAGCCTGTTGCCGATCAGCCCGCCTGCGCCCGGGCGGTTCTCGATGACAACTCTCTGCCGGTAGATGGCTTCCAGCTCGTCGCCGAGCACGCGCGCGAAAAAGTCGTCCGCCGCGCCCGGCGAGGTCGCGACGATGATGCGGATGGTCTTGACCGGATAGTCGGCGAGCGCCGCCGAAGGCTTCGCGATGCACGGATCCGCGCCCAGGAATACGAATGGCGCGCAGATTGCGAGCCGCAATGCGCTGGTCGACAGGAACGGCAGGAAACGAGTTGCAACCATGATTCGCAGGAACCGTTGTAGAGTAGCGTGCGCGGCGGTGAACATCAAGCAAAAACCAATGGGGTCAGTGTACTTTTCGAAATAGACCGGACGCTCAGTTCAATGCCACGTCAAGCCCCGCTGTTGATCGAACAATAGCCGCAAGCGAGAGCGTGAAATAGTCGAGCGCTACTACCTGCTGCGTTGCCAGAACACCGACCGCTATCTCTGCGTAAGCGAAGAAGGCGATTTCGCGCTCTGCGTGGATAAAAACCGCGCCGACCAGTTTGCGGGGGAGCTGATCGAGTTCACCCTCCCGCTCGCCGAAGTGCAATTCGACACCGAGTGCCGGCTGCTGCGCGTCCCCGGCGAGGAGCTTGACTTCCGGCGCATGCACGGCGTGATCAATCAGTAACAGCAAGGCGGGGTGCGTGTTTCGCCGAGAGACGCCGGGCGAGAGACGAGAGGCGGAACCCGTCTATCGTCCATCCTGCTTCTTCACCTCTCGGGCCTTTAAGAGCGTGAGCGCGGGAGGGCGAACGCTGGATGCACTGCTCCGCCCGCACGCGTCGAGGTAGAATAGCGGCGTCAACCTGGCGGGCACGGGCCCGGAGAGGGCGAATCATGGCGACCACCGATAGAATCGAAGTCAACCCGGCGATCATGCAGGGCAAGCCGGTCATCCGCGGCACCCGCGTGCCGGTGGAACTCATTTTGCGCAAGCTTGGGGAAGGGGCAAAGGAGAAAGACCTGCTTGATGCGTATCCGCATCTTACGCAGGACGACATCCGCGCGGCGATCATCTACGCCGCCGATACACTCGCGCACGAAGAGATCGTCTGAGCGTTGCGTCACCGGGAAACGGGAAGGTGCAACGCTTTCTCGCGGACGAGAGTTGCGACTTCGCGGTGGTGCGTGCACTGCGCGCGGCAAATTATGATGTAGTTGCCGTCGCCGAGACGGCGCGTGGCGCAACCGATGAGCGCATCATCGGTTTGGCGCTTGGCGAGCGCCGCATCCTGTTGACGGAAGACAAGGACTTCGGCCAGCTTGTCTTTGCCTCCGCGAAGGCGACCGGAGGCGTCATGCTAATCCGTTTTCCGGCCAGCGCGCGCGACGCGCTGCCTGCACGTATTCTCGACGTAGTTCGCCGCGAAGGCACTCGTCTCGAACGTTCGTTCGCGGTGGTGCAACCCAAACGCACCCGCATTGTTGCTTTGCCGGGTTAGTTTGCGGAGGAGCTGATCGAGTTCACCCTCCCGTTCGCCGAAGTGCAATTCGACACCGAGTTCCGGCTGCTGCGTGTCCCGGGCGAGGAACTTGACTTCCGGCGCATGCACGGCGTGATCAACCATTAGCGGCATGAAGTACGGTTTCGCCGCGAGACCGGGGAACGGTGAGAACGGGGGGTCGTTGCATAATTACACGAATTTCGTGTTATTATGGGGTCTGCACAAAATTTCGCCACGACGA
>JAHFRO010000040.1 GCA_023266245.1 Betaproteobacteria bacterium
ACGCACGGCGAAGTGTTCGAGGCGGCGTATGACGGCAGGCTGCCGGTGTTCGTCGGCCCGGCGGGCGCAGCCAAGGAGATCACCATCCAGTACCAGTATTTCCGCAGCAGCCTGGCGGCGATCGGCCAGACACCGGTGCAGGTGCAGATATCGCCGCGCCGCGCCTGGCAGCTGAAGCTCGAAAGCGGGCTTACGCTCGAGCTCGGGCGCGAGCAGATCGAGGCGCGGCTGGCGCGCTTCGTCGCGGCTTACGAGCGCACGCTTGCGCGTCTCGAGCGACGGCTCGAAACCGTGGACCTGCGCTACGCCAACGGCTTTGCCGTGCGCGTTCCGGAACTGCGCTACGAGAAAGCGGAGCCGAAGCGCGGACGAAGGGCGGGATAGCGAGCCGGGGATGAACGCATGAGCAAGGCAAGGGACAACAAGAAACTGATCGTGGGGCTCGACGTCGGCACCTCGAAGATCGCCGCGATCGTCGCCGAGATCAGGCCGGAAGGCGGCTTCGAGATCATCGGCATGGGGAGCCACCCGTCGCGGGGGCTCAAGAAGGGCGTGGTGGTCAACATCGAAACCACGGTTAACGCCATCCAGCGCGCGCTGGAGGAGGCGGAGCTGATGGCCGACTGCAAGATCCGCGAGGTCTATACCGGGATCGCCGGCAGCCACATCCGCAGCTTCAATTCTCAGGGCATGGTGGCGGTCAAGGACAAGGAGGTGGCGCAGACCGACATCGAGCGCGTGATCGACACCGCGCGCGCGGTACAGATTCCGAACGACCAGCAGATCCTGCACGTGCTCAACCAGGAATTCATCATCGACGGGCAGGAGGACGTGCGCGAACCGCTCGGCATGAGCGGGGTGCGGCTGGAGGTCAAGGTGCACATCGTGACCGGCGCGGTCTCCGCCGCACAGAACATCGTCAAGTGCGTGCGCCGCTGCGGGCTGGAAGTGCGTGATCTCATCCTGCAGCCGCTCGCTTCCGCCACGGCGGCCATCTCCGAGGACGAGAAGGACCTGGGCGTGGCGCTGATGGACATCGGCGGCGGCACGACCGATCTCGTGGTGTTCACGCACGGCGCGATCCGCCACACCGCGGTGATTCCCATCGCGGGCGACCAGATCACCAACGACATCGCGATGGCGTTGAGGACCCCGACCAAGGACGCCGAGGACATCAAGGAGCGTTACGGCAGCGCGCTCTCCCAGCTCGCCGATCCGCAGGACATGGTGGAGGTGCCGGGGCTCGGCGACCGCGACCCGCGCCAGCTCTCGCGCAAGACGCTCGCGGAGGTGATCGAGCCGCGCATCGAGGAGCTTTACTCGCTGGCGCAGTCGGAGTTGCGCAGGAGCGGCTATGAGGAACTGCTCTCCTCCGGCGTGGTGATCACCGGCGGCTCGAGCGTGATGCAGGGCATGGTGGAGCTGGGCGAAGAAATCTTCCACATGCCGGTGCGGGTGGGGCACCCGGGCTACAACGGGGCGCTGGCGGAATACGTGCGCCATCCGCGCTTCTCGACCGGCGTGGGATTGCTGCTGGCGGGCATGCAGCAGCACCGCCAGAGGGAATTCGCGCGCATGCAGATCAGCTCGTTCCAGCAGGTGCTGGAACGGATGAAGTCGTGGTTCACCGGGAATTTCTGATGAAAGGAGACACACATGTTTGAGATCGTAGATGCACAAGCGCAGGAGGCGGTGATCAAGGTGATCGGCGTGGGCGGCTGCGGCGGCAACGCGGTGGACCACATGATCACGCAAGGGGTGAAGGGGGTGGAGTTCATCTCCTCCAACACCGACGTGCAGGCCCTGAAGCGCACCCAGGCGAAAGTCCAGCTGCAGCTCGGCACCAGCATCACCAAGGGGCTGGGCGCGGGTGCCAATCCCGAAGTCGGGCGTCAGGCCGCGCTCGAGGACCGCGAGCGCGTCGCCGAAACCATCGCCGGTGCCGACATGCTGTTCGTGACCGCCGGCATGGGCGGGGGCACCGGCACCGGCGCGACGCCGGTGGTCGCGGAGATCGCCAAGGAGCTCGGCATCCTCACGGTCGCGGTAGTGACCAAGCCGTTCGGCTTCGAAGGCAAGCGCCAGCGCATCGCGCAGGAGGGGCTCGAGGCGCTCGCCCCGTTAGTGGACTCGCTGATCGTGATTCCCAACGACAAGCTGATGCAGGTGCTCGGCAACAAGGTGACGCTGCACGAGGCGTTCAGAGCGGCGAACGACGTGCTGCACGGCGCGGTTGCCGGCATCGCCGAGATCATCAGCTGCCCGGGCATGATCAACGTGGATTTTGCCGACGTGCGCACGGTGATGGCCGAGATGGGGATGGCGATGATGGGCTCCTCGAAAGCGGCCGGCCCCGAGCGCGCGCGGCTCGCCGCGGAGCAGGCAGTGGCGTGCCCGCTGCTGGAAGACATCAACATCTCGGATGCGCGGGGCGTGCTCGTCAACATCTCGGCGAGCCAGGCCACCTTCCAGTTGCAGGAGCTCTACGATGTGATGGAAACCATCGGGGCTTTCGCCGCTGAAGGCGCGCACAAGATCGTCGGCACCGTCTACGACGAGGCGCTGGACGACAACCTGCGCGTCACCATCGTCGCGACCGGGCTCGGCAAGCCCGCGCTGCGCTATCAGGCCAAGCCGTTGACCGTGGTGTCGAACAAGACCGGCACCGACAATCAGCCGCTGGAAGTGGATTACGGCGCGCTCGAGATGCCGGCTGTGATGCGCTCCAAGCGCAACCGCGACGCGACTATCGAGGCGATGCGGCAATCGGGCGTGGAGATGCTCGACATCCCCGCTTTCCTGCGCAAGCAGGCGGATTAAGGTAGCGCCAAGTCGCGAGCAGGCCGCTGCGCCACGCGGCGCGGTGGGAGCTGTTCGTTCTGGCGCCGGTATTACCGGTGGGCGGCGCTACCTTTTGTTACAGAATTTTTGCGCGGCAATATCCGGGCGTGTTACACTTCACGCCTTAAGAACCTGAAAATCCAGGGAGTTTTTCTTGATCAAACAGCGCACGTTGAAAAACATGATCCGCGCCACCGGCGTGGGTCTGCATACCGGGGCCAAGGTCTACCTCACGCTTCGCCCGGCGGCGGCCAATACCGGCATCGTGTTCCGCCGCATCGATCTCGCGCAGCCGGTAGAGATCAAGGCCGATCCCTACGCCGTGGGCGACACCCGGCTTTCTTCCTGCCTGGAAAAGGACAGCGTACGGGTCTCCACGATTGAACATCTGATGTCGGCGTTCGCGGGGCTGGGGATAGACAACGCCTACGTCGACCTCACCGCCCCCGAAGTGCCGATCATGGACGGCAGCGCCGGCCCCTTCGTGTTTCTGCTCCAATCAGCCGGGATCGAGGAACAGAATGCGCCCAAGAAATTCATCCGTATCGTGACAGCGGTCGAAGTCGAGGACGGCGACAAGTGGGTGCGTTTCGAGCCGCACAACGGCTTCAAGCTCACCCTGAGCCTGGACTTCGATCACCCGGTATTCGACAAGATGCGCCAGTCGGTCACCGTGGACTTCTCCACCACTTCCTACATCAAGGAGGTGAGCCGCGCGCGCACCTTCGGCTTCATGCAGGATGTCGAAACCATGCGCTCGCAGGGGCTGGCGCTCGGCGGCAGCCTCGATAACGCGATCGTGATGGACGAGTACCGGGTGCTCAACACGGACGGCCTGCGCTACGAGGACGAGTTCGTCAAGCACAAGGTGCTCGACGCGATCGGCGACCTGTACCTCCTGGGTCACCCGCTGATCGGCGCCTTCGCCGGGCACAAGTCGGGACACGCGCTCAACAATCAGCTGCTGCGGCGCCTGCTCGAGGACCGGCAGGCCTGGGAATACGTGAGCTTCGAGCGCGTCGAGGACGCTCCGGCATTCCTCGCCTGGCAGCCGCAGCCGGCGTAGCGCGTCGGAGGGCGGAGCAGGCGGCCGACGCGATGAGCTGAGATGCTTGCCGATAGCGGTTCAGAGGCCGCGGCGCCCGAGCGCGCTGTTGTGGCGGGGATGCGACCCCGCAGGCGCGCGCGTGAGATCTAGCACGCTGGGGCTGAGGCTGATCGGCCTCCTGGTCCTGATCACCATCGGAGCCTCGCTCGCCCTCTACTTCTTTACCCGCATTCAGCCCTGTTTTGTTGCGCGGCGGCGCGCCACCAGACGCACGAGCGCGGATTTGAGAGACGAGGGTGGGAGCGCGTCTGCGAGATCTCCAAAATTCTTAACCGCATCAGTGGGTAACGCGCGTTTTGTGACTTCGTTCTCGGTCCTGATTTTGGGGCTTTTTACTTGCACTTCCACCCGGATTCCAGTAACCTCGATTGCCCGTTTCTGGACATGGTGTAACAGCCGCGGCGCGAGCTGCCTCAGCTTGGCGGCGACCGCCGCGTTATCAGCCAGAAGGAACAGCGTTCCCGCCCGGCAGTTCTTGACCCGGGTTGCCTTGGTGAGCGCGGGGGGGGCGGCTTCAAACAGCACCTGTTGCAGTTCGGCCAGGCGTCGCGCCTGGCGGGACAGCGCCTTGAGTTCGGCCGAGTTGGCGAGCAGATTGCCGATCTTGTGCGCAGGCATGCGGGTGTCAGGAGGGAGACGATGAATATTATTCTAGTTTCCGAAAAGCTGGCCAAAGCGAGAACCCTTACGCTCGGGCTGCCACAGCTCGCGCTGCTCGGCCTGGGCGTGGTGGCGACCATGGTGGCGCTCGCCGCGACGCTGCATTATGTGACGCTGCGTTTTGCCGCTGACCTCGATCTTCCCTACCTCCAATCGTACCTGCTGTCGGCCCAGCAGCAACAGAACGAAAAAGCCCAGTCCTATTTGCGCGAGAATCTCAACGCCATGGCGGTCAAGCTCGGCCAGATGCAGGCCCAGCTGGTGCGGCTTGACACGCTGGGCGAGCGGCTCGCGAGGCTCGCGGGGTTCAAGCCGCATGACCTGATGTTCGGGGAGCTGCCGGGTCGCGGCGGCGCGGTGTCGACGCTGCCGTCGCAGGACCTTTCGTTCGGCGACTTCTCTCGCCAGCTCGATCTGCTGACGCGGCAGGTGGATGACCGCGGCGACAAACTCGGGATCCTGGAATCACTGTTCACGCTCGACAGCGCGAAGAAGAAGCTGATCCCGACCATGCTGCCGGTGGAGGGCGGCTGGTACTCCTCCAACTACGGCTGGCGCATCGACCCGTTCACCGGCCAGCGGGCGTTTCATGAAGGCATCGATGTGATGGCGGAGGTGGGCACGTCGATCCGCGCCGCTGCCGGCGGTGTCGTCATCTACTCGGACTTGCATCCGCAGTATGGTAATATGATCGAGATCGACCACGGCAACGATTTGATTACGCGCTACGCGCACGCATCGAAGCGCCTGGTGAAGGTGGGCGACGTGGTGCTGCGCGGCGCGAGGATCGCCGAGGTCGGAAGAACCGGTCGCGCGACCGGCACGCATCTGCACTTCGAGGTACGGCAGCGCGGCGCGCCGGTGAATCCAGTACAATTCTTGCGGTTGCCCGGCTGAAATTTGAGAGACAGGAATTCCGAAGGGGGGTGGGGTGAGTTTCCCCACCCCTTTTTGTTTAGCTGATGATCCAGGCGATACTGAGGAAGATCTTCGGCAGCCGCAACGACCGGCTGCTGCGACAGTACCTGCGGCAGGTGCGCGCGATCAACGCGCTGGAGCCGCAGATCCAGAAGCTGAGCGATGCGGAACTGCGCGCCAAGACCGACGAGTTCCGTGCCCGCGTCCGCGAGCGGCTCGCCAAGGTTCCCGATAACGCCAACGGCGATCCCGAGCGCGCGCGACAGCTCGAGCTCGAGCGGGCCGGCGCGCGCCGTGCAGCGGTCGAGGAACTGCTGCCGGAGGCGTTCGCGGTGGTGCGCGAAGCGGGCCGGCGCACGCTCAACATGCGCCACTTCGACGTGCAGCTGCTCGGCGGCATCGCGCTTCACATCGGCAAGATCTCGGAGATGCGCACCGGCGAGGGCAAGACGCTGGTGGCGACCCTTCCCGCCTATCTCAATTCCCTCGCTGGCGAGGGCGTGCACATCGTGACCGTCAACGACTACCTGGCGCAACGCGACGCCGACTGGATGGGCAAGATCTACCGCTTCCTGGGATTGACGGTCGGCGTCAACCTCTCGCAGATGGAGCACGCGCTCAAGCAACAGGCCTACGCCGCCGACATCACCTACGGCACCAACAACGAGTTCGGCTTCGACTACCTGCGCGACAACATGGTGTATCAGGTCTCCGAGAAGGTGCAGCGGGGGCTGCACTACGCGATCGTGGACGAGGTCGACTCGATCCTGATCGATGAGGCGCGCACGCCGCTCATCATCTCGGGACAGGCCGAGGACACCACCGACCTCTACATCATGATCAATAAGATCACGCCCAAGCTGGTACGCCAGAAGGAGGAGAACGGGCCGGGTGATTACTGGGTGGATGAAAAGGCACACCAGGTGATCCTCTCCGAGCAGGGCCACGAGCATGCCGAGGAATTGATGGGGAATGCGGGGCTGCTCGCGTCCGGAGCCAGCCTTTACGACCCGGCCAACATCATACTCATGCACCACCTCAACGCCGCGTTGAGGGCCCACACCCTGTTCCTCCGCGACCAGCAATACGTGGTGCAGAACGGCGAGATCATCATCGTCGACGAGTTCACCGGACGGCTCATGCCCGGACGGCGCTGGTCGGAGGGGTTGCACCAGGCGGTCGAAGCGAAGGAGGGCGTCGAGATCCAGAAGGAAAATCAGACGCTGGCGACGATCACCTTCCAGAACTACTTCCGCATGTACCGGAAACTCGCCGGCATGACCGGCACGGCGGACACCGAGGCCTACGAGTTCCAGCAGATCTACGGGCTGGAAACGGTGGTGATCCCCACCCACATGCCGATGGTCCGCGAAGAACGCATGGATCAGGTCTACCGCACGGCGCGCGAGAAGTACCAGGCGATCATCAACGACATCAAGGACTGCTACGAGCGCGGCCAGCCGGCGCTGGTGGGCACCACCTCGATCGAGAACTCCGAGCTGCTCTCCGCGATGCTCAAAGAGGATGCGCTGCCGCACAACGTGCTGAACGCCAAGCAGCATGCGCGCGAGGCGGAGATCGTGGTGCAGGCGGGGCGGCCCAAGCTGATCACCATTGCCACCAACATGGCGGGCCGCGGCACCGACATCGTGCTCGGCGGCAATCCCGACCCCGAAATCAACAAGATACTGGCGGACGACACCCTCGGCGAGGCGGAGAAGAAAAAGAGGATCGAGGAAATCCGCTTCGAATGGCAGAAGCTGCACAACCAGGTGGTGGCGGCGGGGGGGCTGCACATCGTCGGCACCGAGCGGCACGAATCGCGCCGCATCGACAACCAGCTGCGCGGGCGCTCGGGACGCCAGGGCGACCCCGGCTCGAGCCGCTTCTATCTGGCGCTCGAGGACCCGCTGCTCAGGATCTTCGCCTCCGACCGCGTCGCGGCGATCATGGAGCGCCTCAAGATGCCGGAGGGCGAGGCGATCGAGCATCCGTGGGTGACACGCTCGATCGAGAACGCCCAGCGCAAGGTCGAGTCGCGCAACTTCGACATGCGCAAGCACCTGCTCGAGTACGACGACGTAGCCAACGACCAGCGCAAGGTGATCTATCAACAGCGCAACGAGCTGCTGGAATCGACCGACATCTCGGAAACCATCACCGCGATGAGCACCGACGTCGTCAACGGCTACCTCGGCCAGCATATCCCGCCCGAGAGCCTGGAAGAGCAATGGGATGTCGCGGGGCTGGAGAAGACGCTGGAGGCGGAGCTGAACCTCAAGCTGCCGCTGCGGCAGTGGCTCAAGGACGAGCCCGAGCTCGACGAGCAGGAGCTGCGTGTCCGCATCATCGAGGCCGCGCACAAGCAGTACCGCGACAAGATCGCCAACGTCGATCGCGAAGCGATGCGCCACTATGAGCGCGCGATCATGCTGCAGAGCCTGGACACCCACTGGCGCGAACATCTCTCCGCGCTCGACCACCTGCGCCAGGGCATACATTTGCGCGGTTACGCGCAGAAGAACCCGACGCAGGAGTACAAGCGCGAGGCGTTCGAGCTGTTCTCCCTGATGCTGGAGATGATCAAGACCGAGGTCACCAAGATCCTGATGATGGTGCAGGTCAGGAGTGCAGAGGAACTCGCCGCGGTGGAAGAACCGGAGGCGCCCAGGAACATCCAGTACCAGCACGCGGAACTCGCCGCGGGCATGGACACCGCGCTTGAGACCGAGGCCGAAGGCGATGTGGCGGTGCTGGAGAGGCCGCAGCAGCCGTTCGTGCGCGGCGGCCAGAAGGTCGGGCGCAACGACCCGTGTCCGTGCGGGTCGGGCAGAAAGTACAAACACTGCCACGGCCGACTGACTTAGCGGGTGGCGGACCCGCGGCCGGTTACTTTTGGCTGCGACGTAACCTAAAGGTTAGTCTCCGCCGCAACTTCGTTGTCTTGCGCGGCCAAGAAAAGTTGAGAGCCTATATCACCATGAAACACACGTGCGTTGCTGCCAGAATGGGTGATGGCGTGAAGCGAGGTGCGGCCAATATGTCGATATTGGCAAGCCGAGCGACAAAGCGTCCCGCGCCGGGCGGAGCAGGTTCCAAGCGTTTCGTGCTTGGATGCGACCCCGGAGCGGGACAGGGGCGCGCCGTAATGCGTGGGACTCACACGCGCCTACGCGGTCGCATCCCCATCAATGGGGCCCCTGCTCCACGCTTCGGCGCGCCGCCGATTCTGGCTGCAACCCTTAAGGGCTGGCGCGAATTTTGGCCCATGGCTTTGTCGCAAGTCCCTTGCTTAGGAGTACTAAGCGGCGGGCCTTGCTTCGCGCCCTGAGCCAAAATCGTGCCAGCGCATCGCGCGTTTCATGGTGATATAGGCTCTTAAAAGAAGGCCGCCCCACTGAGCCGCCCCTGAAGGGGTCCCCTGCGTTACTCGACGAGCCGGGCGGCTGCGCAACTCGCGCACACTTGCCTATCTGCCCACTGGATCAGGCGGGCCTTCTTTAGGGATAAGGCAGGCGCACACGAGGCTCGCCCAGTGCTCGCCGACAACCCCCCACTCGTCTGCGTTACTCGGCGGCTCAGAAGGGGTTCCGATGGGTTCGATGTCGCAAGATATAATCGCCTTGCGAACGATACACAGGGTGAGCCGTGCAGTGAACATCAAGGATATTGTTAAGGATAACGAGGTAACCTTTCTGCGTTACCGGCAGGGCGTTGCGTATTACACGGTCCGTGTGCCTCACGACAACGTAGATTATCTTTTTCCCGTGCCGCTCAGCGATGTGGGAGACGCCACGCTTTTAGCTAGAGACAAGGCAATCGTATTTATGCGATACATTCGCAAGGCGATAGCGGAAGGCACGTTCGTCAAAGCCTCTTGAGATATGTCAGTCAATCTGACGCCGCCCGACCCGAAGCAGCTGCTGCCCGTCAAAGGAGTCAGCCTGGGCGTGGCGGAGGCGAACATCCGCAAGCCCGGCCGCAAGGATCTGCTGGTGATCCGACTCGAGGAGGGTGCCAGGGTTGCCGGCGTGTTCACGGCGAACCGCTTCTGCGCCGCGCCGGTCGTGGTGGCGCGCCAGCATCTCACCATGCTCGATCCCGATGCCTCGATCCGCGCGCTGCTGGTCAACACCGGCTGCGCCAACGCCGGCACCGGCAAGGAGGGCGTCGCCGCGGCGCGCCAGACGTGCAGCGAGCTGGCGAAGCTCCTGGGCTGCTCCTCGTCGCAGGTGCTGCCGTTTTCCACCGGCGTCATCATGGAGCCGCTGCCGGTGGAGAAAATCGCCGCCGGGCTGCCGGCATGCCTCGCCAACCTGCGGGAGGACAACTGGCTCGATGCGGCGCAGGCGATCATGACCACCGACACCGTGCCGAAGGCGGCTTCGCGTCGCATCACGGTCGGCGCCGCCGCCATCTCCGTCACCGGCATTGCCAAGGGCGCGGGCATGATCCATCCCAACATGGCCACCCTGCTCGCTTTCGTCGCATGCGATGCGCGGGTGTCGTTGCTTCTGGCGCGGGCGGCAGTCGCGCAGGCCGCGCAACGCTCCTTCAATTGCATCACGGTGGACGGCGACACCTCGACCAACGACGCGTTCGTGCTGATCGCAACCGGCAGGGCGGACATGCCGGAGATGACTGACGCGAAAAGCGCGGAATACGCCGCGTTGGTGGAGGGCGTCACCGCGGTGGCAATTCAGCTGGCACAGGCCATCATCCGCGACGGCGAGGGCGCGACCAAGTTCATCACCATCCGCGTCGAAGGCGGGCGCAGGGAGGAGGAGTGTCGCAAGGTGGCGTACGCCATCGCACACTCGCCGCTGGTCAAGACCGCATTCTTCGCCTCTGACCCCAATCTCGGGCGCATCCTGGCGGCGGTGGGCAACGCCGGCATCGCCGACCTCGCGGTTGACAAGGTCGACCTCTATCTTCACGACGTGCTGGTGGCAAAAAACGGCGGCCGCCATGCCGGATATCGCGAGGCCGACGGGCAGCGCGTGATGAAAAAGCCCGAGATCACCGTGCGCGTGGTGCTCAACCGGGGAACGGCCGCCGCGACCGTCTGGACTTGCGACCTCTCTCACGACTACGTCACCATCAACGCGGAATACAGGACGTAAACGGAGCCGCCAAGACGCCAAGAACGCCACGGGAACCTTTAAAATCGAATCTACTTTGCGTCCTCTGCGTCCTTTGCGGTAAAGCTTTTGAGTTTTTATGACCGACGCTGCCAAGCTTATCAAACAGGCTGAGGGATTGATCTCGCGGCTCGAGCGGTTGCTGCCGGCGGAAGCCGCGGCGACCAACTGGAACGCTTCCATCGCCTTCCGCTGGCGCAAGCGGAACGGCAGGGGTCACATCGAGCCGGTGCGGCACGTCCACCGCATCAGCCTCAAGGACCTGCAGGGCATAGACGCGCAGAAGGAGCTGGTGGAACAGAACACCCGCCAGTTCGTGGAGGGCCATCCCGCCAACAACGTGCTGCTCACGGGCGCGCGCGGCACCGGCAAGTCCTCGCTCGTGAAGGCGCTGCTCAACAAGTACGCGGGCAAGGGCCTGAGGCTGATCGAGGTCGAGAAGCACGACCTCATAGACCTCGCGGAGATCGTGGACCGGATTTACCAGCGCGCCGAGCGCTTCCTCCTGTACTGCGACGACCTCTCGTTCGAGGCCGACGAGCCGGGATTCAAGGCGCTGAAGGTGGTGCTTGACGGCTCGATCGCCGCGGCTTCCGAGAACTGCGTCATCTACGCCACCTCCAACCGGCGCCACCTGATGCCCGAGTACATGCGGGAGAACCTCGACTACAAGCATGTCGGCGAGGAAATCCACCCGAGCGAGACCTCGGAGGAGAAAGTGTCGCTCTCGGAGCGCTTCGGCTTGTGGGTGTCGTTCTATCCGTTCGACCAGGACGATTACTTGAAGATCGTGGCGGTGTGGCTCGAGCACTACAAGGCGCCGGGCGTACATTCAGTGGCGGCGCAGCGCGCGGCACTGCAGTGGGCGCTCGCGCGCGGCTCGCGCAGCGGGCGCGTGGCGTGGCAATTCGCGCGCGACTGGGCGGGCAAGCAAAGGATGAAGGCGGAAGGCAGAAGGCAGAAGGATGAGTAGCAAGACCCACGCTGCGGCAGACCCTTCCCCCTTCCCCCTTCCCCCTTCACGTCACAGAGTCGAAGTGGCGGCGGCCGTCATCCTGCGCGAGGACGGCAGCTTTCTGCTCGGGCAGCGGCCGGCGAACAAGGTTTACGCCGGTTACTGGGAATTCCCCGGCGGCAAGATCGAGCCGAACGAAGCGCCGCTGGCGGCGCTTGGGCGCGAGCTGCATGAGGAGCTCGGCATCGACGTCGAATGCGCCTACCCGTGGCTTACCCGCGATTACGATTATGCGCATGCCGCGGTGCGGCTGCGTTTCTTCCGGGTGGTCAAATGGTCAGGCGCGCTGCACGGGCGGGAAAGCCAGCGCTTCGCGTGGCAGTCGCCGGCCGCGATCGAGGTCGGCCCGCTGCTGCCGGCCAACGCGCCGATACTGCGCGCGCTGCGGTTGCCCCCCGTTTACGCCATCAGCAACGCCGCTGAACTGGGCGGGCAGGAGTTTCTGCGACGGCTCGCGCTGGCGCTCGCTCAGGGGCTCAAGCTGCTGCAGGTGCGCGAGAAGCATCTGCCCGAAGACGAGCTGCGCTGCTTCGCAACCGAGATGGTGCGGCTGGCGCGCGCTCACGGCGCGTGCGTGCTGGTGAACGGCAGCGTCGAGCTGGCGCGGCACATCGGCGCCGACGGCGTGCATCTCACCGCCGCGCAGCTCACGCAGCTGACCAGGCGCCCGGCGCTCGAACTGATCGGTGCCTCGTGCCATGACGCGCAAGAGCTAGCGCGCGCGGCCGCGCTGGGGGCGGACTTCGTAGTGCTGGGACCGGTGCTGCCCACGCCCAGCCACCCCGGCGCGGCGGGAATAGGGTGGGAGAAACTCGCGGGGCTGCTCAGGGACTACGCGTTGCCGGTGTACGCGATTGGTGGGATGCGCCCGTCGGACCTGGAGACGGCGTGGCGGTGCGGCGCGCACGGCATCAGCATGATGCGAGGGGCCTGGGGCTGACTCTTGCGTCAGCGCCGCGCTTTTGCACCCTCATCCCTCGGGACCTCCTCATCCCTACGCTTCCGGGTCAACGCCCAGTGTCCCGGGGCGTTTTCTTCCGGGAGGAGTCTACGTTCGATGCCTGCTGGGAAAGGCCGTATTGTCGAAGAATCGCTCGAGCCGCAGATTTTCACGATCCGCGGGCACCGTGTCATTCTGGACGCGGATCTCGCGCGGTTATACGGCGTGACGACGAAGCGCCTCAACGAGGCAACGAAACGCAACCGCCAACGCTTTCCCGACGATTTTGCATTCCAGCTCACGCTCAGCGAGCTGATCGCTTTAAGGTCGCAATTTGCGACCTTGAACCCGCAACCATCTGATTCCATTTCCGGAAAATCGAACTGGTCGCAATTTGCGACCAGTTCCAGCCGCCACCGCGGCGCGGCTTACCGACCGTGGGCATTCACCGAGCACGGTGCATTGATGGTGGCAAATATTCTGCGCAGCGGGCGTGCCGTGCAAATGAGCATCTACGTAATCCGCGCGTTTGTACGGCTGCGCGAGCAGATTGCGGCCAATGAGGCCATTCTCAAGCGTCTGGCCGAGATCGATAAAACTTTGCTCCGACATGACGCCTCGCTGCGCGACATCTACCGAAAGCTCCTGCCGCTGCTGCAACCTCGCCCGGAACCACCGAAGCGGCGCATTGGGTTCATCTCCGGCGATTGACGCCAGTCGTTATTTCGTCACTGCGTCACCGGTTCCCCCTCATCCTTCATCCCTCATACAGCCCCCTCGCGGGGCCTGGTGACTTTCTTTGCTCCCCCAAAGAAAGTCACCAGCCCTTCAGGGCTGAATAGGGTTTAAGGCAGAAGGTAGAAAACGCGGCGGGGGACCGCCGGGGAAGGGAACTAGATCTTGATCCGAGAAGCCGGGATCAAGACGACTTTGCCATTAATCACGCCCGCGACCGGATTCCCAGTGCGTTTGTGTTGACGTAACGCCTCACGCACTGCTCGTTGAGCCGCCCGCACAAGCGCGGGCGTCGAAACGGAATTCGCCGTTGCGCTTTCGACTGGCTTTAGGCCTGGCGCCCCTGGAAGATGTCTTTCTCATATTCCTGATCGGACCTCGGGGTCAGACTCGACCTGAAAGTCCATGAGTTGTGAATCGTGAGCCGCGATTCGAACCTGACTAACCAGGCCGGTTTTGAATCTTATAAATCCTGTCTATTTTTTTGATTTTATCGGCGTTCATCTGCGTTAATCGGCGGTTTCATTTCGCAGTTGCAGGCGGCGGAGCCGCATCGGGATCCTGGGCCTCCAACTGGTCCTTGTCTTCGGTGACCGGCACTCGGTAGCGCTCGGTCGCCCACGCGCCGAGGTCGATCAGCTTGCAGCGCTCCGAGCAGAACGGCCGCCAGGCGTTCCCCGGCGCCCATTCCACGCTCTTGCCGCAAGTCGGGCAGGTGACCAGGGGCGGTTTGGCGCTCATGCTACAGGTTGCAGAAGGTGAGCTCGAACTCGACGTCGGTATCGGTGGCCCTGGGACGCTGTATGCCTTCCTGCTTGGTGAAGCGGATGTTGAGCGCGTACTTGTTGGCGCTGATCTCCGGCACGCAATGGTATTCGCGCTTGAGCCGGATGCGCACCATCTGCGCCACGCGTCCCGCCATTATCTGCTGATACACGCCCTGGTAGGCGACCTGCGAGCTGGTCTTGCCGGACTCGCGCAGCAGCCGCAGCACGATCGCGATCGCATCGCGGATCGGCAGGAACGGCGCGAGCCACAGCTGCAGGTCGTGGCGGTGCTGCTCCGGGTCTTGCTGCAGCCAGTAGTGGTACGAGGGCAGATCGAACTCGCACACGCCGCCGGGAATGTTGGTGCGCTGGCGTATGCTCATCAGCCATTCGTTTTCGCGCAGTTCCTGGCCGATCTTGCCCGCGGCCTGGAACAGCTTCGAGGAGGCCTGGTCGATCTGCCACAGCACGTTATCGAGCGCTTGCTCCGAGACTTCGGGATTGTCGCGCAGCGCTTCCAGCGCCTGTTTCTGGCGTTCCAGTTCCTGCAGCAGATCGGACTTGAGATCCGCCCGGCCCGACACCTCGAAAATCTCGAAGATCGAGAGCAATGCGATGTGGTGCTCGTGCGGGTCGTTCTGGTGCAGGAAGTAGTCGACGCGTTCGAACAGGTCTTCGAGCCGCAGCAGCGTGCGCACGCGCTCGCTCAATGGATACTCGTAGCTGATCACGTTAGGATGACCTGTCGCAATCCGACCGTGGCCCGGATTTTCGGCTAAGTATTCAACAAAACCTGAAAAAAATAAAGGCTTTAAACCTCTCTTTTTGAGAGGTTTCGCAGGTCAGGGGAGCGGCGGACCTCCCCCCCGGCGCGCCAGCGTGAGGTATTTGGCGTGGAGCTTGCGCACCTGCTGGCGCAGCCCGTCTATGCTGCCGTCATTGCCGAGCACATCGTCTGCCTGAGCGAGCCGTTGCGCCCGCGGCAATTGCGCCGCCATGATCGCGCGCACCTCCTCGGCCGAGAGCTGACTGCGCCGCAAGGCGCGCGCGAGCTGCTGTTCTTCGCCGCAGTCCACCACCAGCACGCGCTGGATGAGATCGCGATAGGCGCCGGTTTCGAGCAGCAGCGGCACCACCACGATGACGTACGGTTGCTGCGCCGCAGCGATGCATGCCCGCGACTGTTCCCTGATCAGCGGGTGGAGTATCGCCTCGAGCTTCGCTTTCGCAGCCGGATCGCGGAATACCCGCTGGCGCATCCTGGCGCGGTCGAGGCTGCCGTCGGGCGCGATGGTGTCGGCGCCGAACGCGTTGCGTATGGCGCCGATCGCCGCGGCGCCCGGTCGCGTGAGCTCGTGGGCAATTGCGTCGGTGTCCACGACCGCGGCGCCAAGCTCCTCGAACATCTTCGCGGCGCTCGATTTTCCCGAGCCGATGCCGCCGGTGAGTCCCACACAGAACGGCATTAGAGGAGCTGAAGGTAGTGCCTGGTGATCGGCTCGCCGAAGAACAGCGCGATGAGCCCGGCGATCACGAGATACGGGCCGAACGGGATCGGTACGTTGCGCCCGTGGCGCGCGAAGACGATGAGCGCGATGCCGATTGCGGCACCGAGAAAAGAGGAGAGCAGAATGACGAGCGGCAGCATTTTCCAGCCCAGCCAGGCGCCGATCGCGGCGAGCAGCTTGAAGTCGCCGTAGCCCATGCCTTCTTTGCCCGTGGCGAGTTTGTAGGCCCAGAACACAGCCCACAGGACGAGATAGCCGGCAGCGGCACCGATCACTGCCGAGGCAATGTCGGTGAAGGTCGTGCCGAGATTGAAGAGCAGCCCTGCCCATAGCAGGGGCAGCGTGATGTTGTCGGGCAGGTAGAACGTGTCAAGGTCGATGAAAGCGAGCGCGATCATCGCCCACGCGAAAACGAGCGCGCCGAGGGCGGCGAGGCTCAGCCCGAAGCGCCAGGCGATGTAGCCGGCGAGCACGCTGGCGAGCCCTTCCACCACCGGATAGCGCGGTGAGATGGGCGCCTTGCACGCCGAGCATTTGCCGCCGAGCGCGAGGTAACTCACGATCGGGATGTTCTCGATGGCGCGGATCGGGTGCCCGCACTTTGGGCAGCTCGAGCGCGGCACGACTAGGTTGACCTTCTCGGCGGGCGGCGCGGGACTGCCGGTGAGCTCGGCGCATTCCGCGCGCCACTGCCGCTCCAGCATCCTCGGCAGGCGGTGGATGACGACGTTCAAGAAGCTCCCGACCACGAGCCCGAGCAGGACCGCGCCGGTGATCAGCAACCAAGGGGTGGTTTGAAAGACCTGGAGGAGGGACATCAAGGATTCAGGATTCGGGTTTCAGGATTCAGGGAAAACCGTCATGCGCGATTTCCTGAATCCTGGCTCCTGGATCCTGAATCCTGCCTTAAACCGCCTGGCCCATCTTGAAGATGGGCAGATACATGGCGATCACCAGGCCGCCGATCAGCACGCCGAGCACCACCATGATCATCGGCTCCATCAGGCTCGTGAGCGCGTCGACCGCGTCGTCCACTTCCTGCTCGTAGAAGTCGGCGACCTTGGACAGCATGGCGTCGAGCGAACCGGATTCCTCGCCGATCGCCGTCATCTGGAGCACCATGTTGGGGAAGACCTCGGTGCCCTGCATCGCCGAGGTGAGGCTGGAGCCGGTAGCCACCTCGCTTTGAATCTTCTTGGTGGCTACATAGTATTCGTAGTTGCCGGAAGCACCGGCCACCGAGTCGAGCGCCTCGACCAGCGGCACGCCGGCGGCGAACATGGTGGAAAGCGTGCGCGTCCAGCGCGCGATCGACGATTTGCGCACCAGATCGCCGAACACCGGCATCCGCAGCATCAGCCGGTCCATGAAGATCTGCATCTTCACGGAACGCTTCCAGGTATAGAAAAAGAACCAGATCCCGAAGCCGATGCCGCCGAAGATCGCGTACCAGTACTGCACGAAGAAATCCGACATCGCCATCACTATCAGCGTCGGGGCTGGCAGGTCGGCGCCGAAGCTCGCGAACACCGACTTGAAGGCGGGAATCACGAAAATCATGATCACCGCCGTGATCGCGAACGCCACCACGATAATGGCGATCGGATAGAACATCGCCGACTTGATCTTGCTCTTGATGGCGAGAATCTTCTCCTTGTAGGTGGCGAGCCGGTCGAGCAGGGTGTCGAGAATACCGGCGGCCTCGCCCGCGCCCACCAGGTTGCAGAACAGCGCATCGAAATACAGCGGGTGCTTTTCGAACGCCTGCCTCAGGCTGGAGCCGGTTTCCACATCGGTCTTGACGTCGAGCAGCAGCCTCGACACCGACGGGTTGCTGTGGCCCTTGCTGACGATGTCGAAGGCCTGCAACAGCGGAACGCCCGACTTCATCATGGTCGCCAGCTGCCGCGTAAACAGCGCGATGTCCTTCTCGGTGATCGAGCTACCGCCGCCCAGCCGCTGTTTCTTGACCCCGGCGACCTTGATGCCCTGGCGGCGCAGAACGGCGTTGACTTGGGCTTCTCCGCTCGCGCGCATCTCGCCGCGCACGGTTTTGCCGGTCTTATCCTGGCCGACCCAAGTGAAGTTGAATTCCTTGACGTCCGGCTTCTTTGCTAGCGCAGCGGCTGCAGTTGCCATGGAGATCCCCCAATTGCCCTATTGAACCAAGAGGTTAGGAGTACTTGTTAACAAATGATGCACGTCCCGCGCGTCTTTGTAAAGCCTAATTTTCAACGGTGCGCACAGGCTGTCCCGTTGCCTCAGCCGGTGGTCGGCGGGAAAACCCGTACCGCTTTCACCACCCGGTCCTGGGTCTGGACGATTTCCAGCGGGTAACCGGCGATCCTGACGCTGGTATTGGGCTCGGGGATGTCCTGCAGGTACTCGAGGATCAGGCCGTTCAGCGTCTTCGGTCCGTCGAGCGGGAAACTGAAGCCGAGCTTGCGGTTGAGTTCGCGCAACAACGTGGCGCCTTCCACCCGGTAGCTGCCGTCGGCCAGCTTGACGAAGCCGCCGGTCTGCAGTGGCGAGTGGGTCGTGAATTCGCCGATGATCTCCTCGAGGATGTCCTCGAGCGTAACCAGCCCCATGAGCTCCCCGTACTCGTCCACCACCAGGCTGACGCGGTCCTGGTGCTCCTGGAAGTTCTGCAGCTGGGAGAACAGCGGCGTGCCGGCGGGCACGAAGTACGGCTCGCGGATGATCTCACGCAGCTTGTCCGTGGTGAGTTCCTCGTTCTGCACCAGGTTGAGCACACTGCGCACCTGCAGGGTGCCCACCACCTCGTCCAGGTGGCCCTGGTGGACGAGCAGCCGCCGATGATGGGCGGTGGCGATCTGCTGCTGGATTTCTTCGAGAGGGGCGTCGAGGTCGATTGACTCGATCTGGCTGCGCGGCACCATCACGTCGTTGACCGTGATCGCCTCGAGGTCGAAGAGGTTCAACAGGATGCTCTGGTGCTTCTGCGGCAGGTACCCCGCTTCCAGCACCAGCATGCGCAGCTCCTCCAGCGTCAGCGTATGCGCGCCTTCGGGCCGCGGTTTGAGCCGTATCATCCACAGCAGCGGCTGAACGAACAGGTTGACGAACCACATTACCGGCCGCGCCAGCTTGAGCAGCGGCGCCAGCACAAAGCTCGACGGCAGCGCGATCATTTCCGGATACGTAGCGCCCACCACCTTGGGCGTGATCTCGCTGAACACCAGGATCGCGAACGCCGCCGCGGTGGTCGCGACAAACAGCGCCCACTGGCTGTGCCCGAGGTATCGGCTGGCGATTTCGCCCACCAGCAGCGCCGCTGCGGCATTGATCACGGTGTTGCCGAGCAGCACCACGCCGAGCAACCGGTCGGTGTGCGCGAGCAGCTGCGTGGTGAGCTGCGCGCCGCGATGGCCCGCTTGGGTCAGGTGCCGCAACCGGTAGCGGTTGAGCGCCATCATACTGGTTTCAGAAATCGCGAAAAAGCCGGAGAAAGCCAGTAGAACGGCTAACGCCACGAAGAGTGTTGATAACGGGATCGCTTCCACGGGTGATGTCGTGCGGTAGTGGGGGAAAATCCAGTATCGGAGCCGTCCTTGACACTGTCAAGGACGGCTTAGGAATGAGGAATTAGGATTGAGGATTGAAGCAATTACGCTCCGAACCCAATCCTCGATCCTGAATATAAGTAATCCTAGACTCTGCCTAGGATGACTTCCAGCACGAACTTGCTGCCGAGGTAGGCGAGCACCAGCATGAGAAACCCGGTGAGCGTCCAGCGCACCGCGACGCGCCCGCGCCAGCCGTAGACGTGACGGCCCCCGAGCAGGAGCGCGAAGATGATCCAGGAGAGCACGCCGAACACCGTCTTGTGGTTGAACTTCGCGGCGCGCCCGAACAACTCCTCCGAGAACACCACGCCGCTCGCAAGCGTCGCCGTGAGCAGGATGAATCCCGCCCAGATGATGCGGAAGAGCAGCGTTTCCATCGTGAGCAGCGGCGGCAGCTGTCGCAGCGCCGGCGGCAGCGTGCCATCATGCAGCCGCCGCTCGAGCAGCGCCATCAGCAACACGTGCAGGGAGGCGATGGTGAACAGGCTGTAGGCGAGCATCGCGATCAGCAGGTGGATCTTGAACACTATGAAATCGGTGTTGGGCAGCGGTTTGACCGACGGAAATACCGCCGGCAGCAGCGAAGCTGCCGCCGCGATCGGCAGCACCAGCGACTGCAAGCCGTCGAGGCGGTAGAAGAAGTTGCCGAGCCAGTAGATCAGCACGGTCAACCACAGGATCGCTGATACGGCGTTACCGACACCGAGATGCAGTCCATCGTGCGCGAACGCGGCGCGCGCGAGCAGCACGGTGTGCAGCCCGAGCGGCGCCAGCACCGCGTAATGCTCGATCACGTTGAAGGATGTGCTTGCCGCCGGAGCATCTCCCGCGGGAGTCCAGCGCGCGCGCCAGAAGTAAAATGCGAGCCCCGCGTAGAGCAGTGCGTTGACGAGATACGGTAGAATTTCCGGCACGTTCTGAGTCTACACCAACCCGGCACCGATGTTCGACAACCTGACCGATCGCCTCTCGCGCGTGATCAAGACGCTGCGCGGCGAGGCGCGCCTCACCGAGGCCAACCTCCAGGAGGCGCTGCGCGAAGTGCGCGTCGCGCTGCTCGAGGCCGACGTCGCGCTGCCCGTGGTGAAGGAGTTTATTACGCGGGTGCGCGAGAACGCGCTCGGGCAGGAGGTGATCGGCAGCCTCACGCCGGGGCAGGCGGCGGTGGGCGTGGTGTACCGCGAGCTGGTCGCGTTGATGGGCGGGAAGAACGATGCGCTCGATCTCGCCGTGCAGCCGCCCGCGGTGATCCTGCTCGCCGGGCTGCAGGGCTCGGGCAAGACCACCACCGCGGGCAAGCTCGCGCGCTGGCTCAGGACCGAGCTCCGCAAGAAGGTGCTGCTCGCGAGCTGCGACGTCTATCGCCCGGCGGCGATCGAGCAGCTGAAGACGGTGGCGGCGCAGGTCGAGGCCGGCTTTTTCCCCTCGGCGGTCGGCGAAAAGCCGGTGGACATCGCGCAGCGTGCGCTCGACTTCGCGCGCAAGCACTACGCGGACGTGCTGATCGTGGACAGCGCCGGCCGGCTCGGAATCGACGCCGAAATGATGCGCGAGATCGGCGAGCTGCACGCGGCGTTGAAGCCCATCGAGACACTGTTCATCGTGGACTCGATGCAGGGCCAGGACGCGGTCAACACGGCGAAGGCCTTCGCCGATGCGCTGCCGTTGACCGGCGTCATCCTCACCAAGCTCGACGGCGACGCGCGCGGCGGCGCGGCGCTCTCGGTGCGGCAGATCACCGGCAAGCCGATCAAGTTTGCCGGCGTGGGCGAGAAGTTGACCGGCCTGGAGCCTTTCTATCCGGACCGCATGGCCTCGCGCATCCTCGGCATGGGCGACGTGCTCACGCTCATCGAGGACGTGCAAAAGAGCGTCGACCGCGAGGAAGCGGAGAAGCTCGCGCAGAAGGTGAAGTCGGGCAAGGGCTTCGACCTCGACGACTTCAAGCAGCAGATCATGCAGATGAAGAAGATGGGGGGTGTGGCGGCGCTGATGGACAAGCTGCCGGGCAATCTCGCGCAGCTTGCTCAGGGCGCACCGCAGATGGATGACAAGGCCATCCGCAGGATCGAGGGCATCATCAACTCGATGACGCCGCAGGAGCGCGCGAGACCCGAGCTCATCAAGGCTTCGCGCAAGCGGCGCATCGCCGCCGGCGCCGGCGTCACGGTGCAGGAAGTGAACCGCCTGCTCAATCAGTTCGAGCAGACGCAGAAGATGATGAAGATGATGGCGAAGGGAGGAGTCGCCAAGATGATGAGATCGATGAAGGGGATGTTCCCCGGCGTGCGCTAGCGATGAGCGGGGTACAGCCCCCGAGGGAGCTGGTGACTTTCTTTTGCTCGCCCAAAAGAAAGTCACCAGCCCTTCAGGGCTGCACCCTATTCAATCAGCTATTTGAGGCTGAAGCCTTTCTCACGGATAAACGCGCCGAAATCGGCGTGCTCGGGCACTGAGTACTGGCGCGCCTTATCGGTCGACCGGCCGCCAAACTCCTCCTTGCCTGGAAGGGAAAAACTAGCGTAAAATCACGCACTTTCCGCATTCCGGACTGGAAAAAATATGGTTGTGATCCGTCTTGCCCGCGGCGGCGCCAAGAAACGCCCGTTTTTTAACCTGGTCGTAGCCGATTCGCGCCGCG
>JAHFRO010000297.1 GCA_023266245.1 Betaproteobacteria bacterium
GATTTTTTATCGGCGTTGATCGGCGTTTATCTGCGGCTAATTGTTCTTGGTTCTTGGCTGGACCCTACGTGGGAGTGTTCAGCGCGCAGATGCGCTGTACCGCCGCCGGCTTGGGATCGGAAACGAACAGGTCCTCGTAGGCGATCACCCGCAGTCGCCCCCGCACCACTTCCAGCAGCTCGCCCGGCTTGAGCAGGAAAGCGGGGTTGGAGGGGTGGCCGTAGCGCTCATTGCCTGCCGCGAAGGTTTCGTAGATCAGCACCCCCTCCGGCGCGAGGCCAGACAGAAGGTGCGGGAACAGCGGCCGGTGCAGGAAGTTGGTCACCACGATGCCGGCAAAGCGCTGCCCGCCGTACGGCCACGGCCCGCCCTCAATATCCGCGCACCGGGTGGTGATCCCGGGAACACCAGCAAGCGCGGCGAGCATCGCCGGATTGCGGTCCACGGCCTCCACCGGATGACCGCGCGCCGCGAAGTAACGCGCATGGCGCCCATTACCGCAGGCGATGTCGAGCACCCGCCCGCCGGCGGGCACCCGCTCCGCCCAGCGAGTGACCCATGCCGAGGGCGTCAGCAGTTCGTGGTGGTCGGCGCTCATAGAATGGTGAATCGTGACTCGTGACTGGTGACTCGTGACTGGTTTAGGGCCCCGTTCTCATATATGAAAAGTCGTGATCGGCATAAGACCCGATCCGGCAAAAGCGTAATATAGTCCTGCACCGGCCGCTTCGAGGCACGCCTGTGAAACCTGACGGTGACACCATGAAAATTTCGTTGCGCGGCATCGCCCTGTTGTTCGCTGCCATTTCAGTTTGCGGCGTGGCCGCGGCCCAGAGCTATCCCGCGAGACCCGTCAGAATGATCATCGGCTTCCCGCCGGGCGGCGGCACCGACATCGTCGGCCGCATCGTAGCGCAGAAGCTGACCGAGGTCCTCGGCCAACAGGTGGTTGCCGATAACCGCGGTGGAGCGAGCGGCCAGATCGCCGCCGAGCTCACCGCCAAGGCGCCGCCGGACGGCTACACGGTGATGATGGCCCACATCGCCGCCATCTCCATTCTGCCCTCGCTCGTGCCGAAGCTGCCCTACGATCCACAGAAGGACTTCGCCCCGATCTCGCTCGTCGCCATCGGCCCCAATCTGCTGGTCGTGCATCCGTCGGTCCCGGTGAAGACAGTCAAGGAGCTGGTCGCGCTGGCGAAAGCCAGACCGGGGCAGCTGCAATACGCCTCGCCCGGCGCCGGCACCGTCCAGCACCTCGCCGCGGAACTGTTCAAGCTGCAAGCCAAGGTGGACATGCTGCATGTCCCGTACAAGGGCAGCGGGCAATCCATAGTGGATCTCATCGCCGGCCACGTTCATCTCAACTTCGACTCGGTTCCCCCGGTCATCAACCATGTCAGGTCGGGCAAGCTGCGCGCGCTTGCGGTGACCTCGGCGAAACGCTTCTCCCTGCTGCCGGATATCCCCACCATCACGGAGGGCGGTGTGCCGGGCTTCGACATGAGCACCTGGTGGGGGCTGGTCGCGCCGGCAGCGGTGAGCAAAGACATTATCGTCAGGCTGCAGAGCGAGACGGTCAGGCTGCTGCGGCAGCCGGACGTGAAGGAAAGGATTGCCTTCGCGGGCGCGGAAACCGTCGGCAATTCGCCGGAGGAGTTCGCCGCCTTCATCCGCTCCGAGCGCGCCAAGTACGCGAAGATCGTCAAGGAAGCCAACATCAAGCTCGAGTAAAACTAAAGCTCGACCACCAAGGACGCAAAGGACGCCAAGGAAAGCAAAGACCACCTCTCACCGCGGGGGACGCAGAGGACGCGGAGGAAACCGAGCGTCTTTCGATTCACGAATCACGATTCACGGATTCTTGAACCGCCAAGGCATCAATACGCCATGGAAATCAAAGAAGCAACCGCCGATAAACGCCGATGAAACCGGTGAATGGTGAATAGTGAATCGTAAATGGTGTAAGGCAGGACTCGGCACGCCGCTAGGTTTTGCCGTTTACCGTTCACCGTTCACTGTTTACCGTTCACTCTAGGGTCGTGTATCGCCCGGCTGTCCGCCGGAGCCTGCTCGCGCTCGAACATGCCATAGTCGCGGATGACGCTCGCTATCCGCAGCCGGTAGTCAGCGAAGATCCCTCCCCTCCCCTTGGCCTGCGCCACGCGATGCCTCTCGAACTGGCGCCAGCGCCTGACCGCCTCCTCGTCGCGCCAGAAAGAAAGCGAAAGGATCTTGCCTTCGTTGGTGAGGCTTTCAAACCGCTCAATCGAAATAAACCCGTCGATCTTCTCGAGCTCCGGCCGCAGGCTTTCAGCGAGATCGAGATACTCCTGCTTGCGGCCGCGAGCGGGAACGACCTCAAAGATAACTGCGATCATCAAAGTCCCTTCGAGTTACATCTCAAGGCGTTCCCGTTCAAATACTGATTCACTTGCGCTTTTGACTCCGATCACGGCAGCCGCATCAAACAAATAGGGCGCACTCGCGTGCCCGTTTTCTTTGATTTCCTTGGCTTCTTGGCGCCTTGGCGGCTCAGTTTTGTTTTTATCCGCGTTTATCTGCG
>JAHFRO010000119.1 GCA_023266245.1 Betaproteobacteria bacterium
TGCCGGGCCTGGGCTCGAAGATGGGGATAGACGCCACCCACAAGTGGCCGGGCGAGACCGACCGCCGCTGGGGCGCTCCGATCACGATGAGCGAGGAGGTAAAGCGCCGGGTGGACGAGTTGTGGCGCGAGCTCGGGCTGTAGGCGGGCCTAACGCCGCTGAGAGCAGCAGGCGTCCGCCTAGCGGTTGTATATCCACCTGAGCAGCGCGTCCTGCACGGCTTGAGCGTTGCCGGCATTGGCGTGGTTGACGATGAACACCACCGCCACGCGCCGGCCCTGGGCATCGAGCACGTAACCGGCGATCGAGCGCACGCCGGCGAGCGAGCCGGTCTTGATGTGCGCCTGTCCCGCGACTTCCGCGCCGGAGAGGCGCTTCTTCATGGTGCCGTCCACCGCGGCGAGCGGGAGCGAGGCCATCAGCTCCGGCATTACCGGGCTGCGGAACGCGGAGAGCAGGATCTGCCCCAGGTTTCTCGCGCTGATACGCTCGATGCGCGATAGCCCCGAGCCGTTCTCCAGCACCAGTTCGGGAAACGACAGCCCTTTGCCTGCCAGCCACTGGCGGATGACGTGGCCGGTCTTGTCGGCGGTCGCCGGGGCGCCCGCCCCCACCGCGCCCAGCGTCAGGAACAGCTGGCGCGCCATCACGTTGTTCGAGAATTTATTGATGTCGCGAACGATCTCCGCGAGCGTCGGAGACTGCACGCTGGCGATAAGCCGCGCGTCCGTCGCGGCCGCGCCTTCGCGCACGCCGCCAGCAAATGTGCCGCCCAGCTCGCGCCACAGCTGTGTGAACAGCCCGAGCGTGTATTGCTGTTGGCTCAGTACTGTGAAATGGCGCACCCGCTCCCCGCAGTCGCGAGAGAAGCTGCCACTGAACGCGAGCCGCGCGGTGTTTGCTCCGCCTTGGGCGTCGAGCTTGAGCCTTCCGACCCAGTCACCGCACGCGCCGGTGGCATCGAGCGCAAGATTGTTGATGATCTGCACCTGCGGGAGCGCGGGCTCGGAGACGATGCGCACCGAGCGCGATTCCGCTTCGGGGATGAACTGCAGGCGGATCGCCTTGAAGTTGACGAGCAGCGCGTCAGGCCCGGTGTTGTAGGGTCGTGTGGGCTGGTCGTCGAAGCGCGAGGGATCGAACTCTTCCTGCGCGAAGTAGCCGCGGTCGAGCACCAGATCGCCGCGGATCTCGCGCACGCCGCGGCCGCGCAGGTCTCGCAACAGCAGCCAGAAGCTTTCCAGCGTGAGCTTGGGGTCCCCGTAGCCCTTGATCACGAGGTCGCCGGCAAGCACGCCCTCGTTCAGTGTCCCGGCGGCGTACGCCTCGGTCATCCAGATGTATGCCGGCCCGAGCAGCTCGAGCCCGGCATAGGTGGTGAGCAGCTTGATGCTCGAGGCCGGAATCATGGCGCGCTCGGCGCCCACCGCGATCAACGGCCGCTCGGCGCCAATCTCGTGCACGTAGAACGCCGCTGCGCTCTCGGGTATGCCGGCCTGGGCGAGGGCCTGCGCCACCGGCTCGGGCAGGCGCGCGGATGGGGATTGAGCAGCGGCAAAACTGCTCGCCAGCAAGCCCATCAGCACGGCGATCAAGAAGTGAGCGATATGCATGTGTCTATCACGTTTGATGTTCAGGTGCGGTTGACCGTCGCTTAGAGGCTCTTAGTCAGTGTCGAGGATAGCCAGCGTGCGACTGACGAGCAGCTCGATTTCGTCTTCGTCGATCACGTAGGGCGGCATGAAATAGACGGTGTTTCCGAGCGGCCGCAGCAGCAGCTCACGCTCGAGCGCCTGCGCGAAAAATTTGCGCGCGAACTCGGGATCGGCGGTCTCGACTTCGAATGCCCAGATCATCCCGGTGTTGCGGAACTGCTTCACGCGGGGATGTTGCGCGATGGGGCGCGCGGCGGCCGTGAGCCGGGCGCTCTTCGCACGGTTCGCCTCGATTACGCGGTCCTGCTCGAAGATGTCAAGGGTGGCGAGCGCGGCGCGGCAGGCGAGCGCGTTACCGGTGTAGGAATGCGAGTGCAAAAAGCCGCGCGTCACCGCCTCGTCGTAGAACGCCTGGTAGACCGCATCGCGCGTCATGACCACGGAGAGCGGCAGGTAGCCGCCGGTGATGCCTTTCGACAGGCACAGGAAGTCCGGCGTGATGCCGGCCTGCTCGTGAGCGAAAAAGGTCCCGGTGCGGCCGCAGCCGGTCATGATCTCGTCGACGATGAGGTGCACCGCATAATGGTCGCAGATCGCGCGCGCGCGCCGTAGGTACTCCGCGTCGTACATCGCCATGCCGGTTGCGCCCTGCACCAGCGGCTCCACGATCAGCGCCGCGGTCTCTCCCTGGTGCTGTTCCAGATGCCGCCCCAAGGCCTGCGCGCAGCGCGCGGCGTAGTCGAGCGCCGACTCGCCCTGCTCGGCGAGCCGCCAATCGGGGCTCGCCACCTGGCTGCTCGTCATCAGCAGCGGCGCGTAGGTGTCCTTGAAAAGCCGCACGTCGGTGACGGCGAGCGCCCCCAGGGTTTCGCCGTGATAGCTGCCTGCGAGGCTCACAAAACGCGTCTTCGCGGGGCGGCCGCAGTTGCGCCAGTAGTGGAAGCTCATTTTGAGCGCGATCTCGACCGCGGAGGCGCCGTCGCTCGCGTAGAAACAGTGGCCGAGCGCGCCGCCGGTCGCGCGCGCGAGGCGCTCCGAGAGCTCGACCACCGGCTCGTGGCTGAAACCGGCGAGCAGGACGTGCTCGAGGCTTTCGAGCTGCGCGCGCAGCGCGGCGTTGATGCGCGGGTTGCAGTGGCCGAAGAGATTGACCCACCACGAGCTGATGGCGTCGAGGTAGCGCCGTCCGTCGCAGTCGTAGAGCCAGCAACCCTCGCCGCGCGCCACCGGCACCAGCGGCAGCCATTCGTGCTGCTTCATCTGGGTGCAGGGGTGCCAGACCGCGGCGAGGCTGCGCTTTAGCAGCAGATCACTGTGAGTGCTAGTTTGCATTTTCCGTGATCGGCGTCACACCGCCGCTCTCCGCAGGTCAACCGCCGTTTTCCCCGCGACGTTGTGATGAGACGGGTGGCATCATTCTTGCTCGTGTGTGATGGCAGGTGCGTGCGCAGTTTAACACCCGTCGAGGAGTGACTTGTCTATGCAGATACTCGATCTCATCGAGGACCAGATCGCCGCGACCGGCCTGCCGTTGTTCGGCATCACGCTGGCCGCCGTGCCGTGCCCCGACACGCCGCTGATCCTCACCCTGCACTGGCACGGCTTCATCAAGGAGAAGCTGGCTGAGGTGGAGCAGGCCGAAGCGGTGTCCTATACGCCGGTGCCCAGTTCCGCGCTGCAGTTGAACGACCGCTGGCGTGACCTGGTAGCGGTGGACCGCGCGACGATGGAGGCGGCGTGGGAACTGGGCGCGTGGGATGTCGCGCGCGCCGAGCGCCCGGGGTGCCTGCGCCCTGGCGCCTCCTCCACCGAGGCGCTCGAATGCCTGCAGGCGTTTGGCTCGTTCCCCTTCGGCATCAACGGCAACCAGGTGGTGGTCGCGGACGCGCCCGATGCCGACGAGCTGGTGCAGCTTGCCGCCGCGCGCGGGTATCTCATGTGGTTGTTCCGGCCGGTGAGCGGCGGCATCTGGGCGGACTACGCCGATGACGCCACGCTGGGTCCCGAAGGACGCCGCCGGCCCCCCTGCCCCCACCGGCCGATTCCGCCCAAATGTGACGGCAAACGGAAGACCGTGTACCGCTTCGGCGTGTCGTCCGGCGACCCCCTCGACCTCGACAGCTGATCCCGGCCGGAACCGCCTGCAACGGGGCGGATATGTGCCCTTTTTTGTAAGTTAGTGAGCGCTAACTTACAGGCCTGCCACGCCGCCGTACGCGACTAACCTGTTGTCTTATTGTCATCTTGCAAGTATTATTAGCACTCGATAGAGGCGAGTGCTAATCAAGCTGTTCTCCGTCATCACTATCATTCCACAGGAGATTGAACGATGAAGATTCGTCCGTTGCACGACCGCGTGATCGTCAAGCGGTTGGAAGAGGAGCGCAAAACCGCGTCCGGAATCGTGATCCCCGACACCGCCGCCGAGAAACCCGACCAGGGTGAGGTCATCGCAGTGGGCAAGGGCAGGATCCTCGAGGACGGCAAGGTGCGTGCTCTCGATGTTAAGGTCGGCGACAAGATCCTGTTCGGGAAGTACTCCGGACAGACCGTGAGGGTCAAGGGCGACGAGCTGCTCGTGATGCGCGAAGAAGACATCATGGGCGTGATCGAAGCGAAGTAAATTCCGCGAAACAGGAGAATTCAAAATGGCAGCGAAAGACGTCAAGTTTCACGACTTCGCCCGCAGCAAGATCGTAGCCGGTGTCAACGTGCTGGCCGACGCGGTGAAGATCACTCTGGGTCCCAAGGGCCGCAACGTGGTGCTGGAGCGCTCTTTTGGGGCGCCCACCATCACCAAGGACGGGGTCTCGGTGGCGAAGGAAATCGAGTTGAAGGACAAGTTCGAGAACATGGGGGCGCAGATGCTGAAAGAGGTCGCCTCCAAGACCTCGGACGTGGCAGGGGATGGCACCACCACGGCGACGGTGCTGGCGCAGGCGATCGTGCAGGAGGGCATGAAGTATGTGGCCGCCGGCATGAACCCGATGGACCTGAAGCGGGGGATCGACAAGGCGGTGGAGGCAGTGGTGGAGCAGCTGAAGAAGATTTCGAAGCCCTGCACCACCAACAAGGAGATAGCCCAGGTGGGCGCGATCTCGGCGAACGCCGACCCGACTATTGGGGACAAAATTGCCCAAGCAATGGAAAAGGTTGGCAAGGAAGGCGTAATCACCGTGGAAGATGGCTCTTCCCTTGAAATGGAACTGGAAGTGGTAGAGGGGATGCAGTTTGACCGCGGCTATCTCTCGCCCTACTTCATCAACAGCGCCGAAAAGCAGATGTCGGTGCTCGAAAATCCCTACATCCTCGTGCACGACAAGAAGGTCGCGGGCATCCGCGATCTGCTGCCCGTCCTCGAGCAGGTGGCGAAGGCGGGAAGACCGCTGCTCATCATCGCCGAGGAAGTCGAGGGCGAAGCGCTCGCGACCCTGGTGGTGAACAACCTCCGCGGGATCCTCAAGACCTGCGCGGTGAAAGCGCCGGGCTTCGGCGACCGCCGCAAGGCGATGCTGGAGGACATTGCGATCCTCACCGGCGCCACGGTGATCTCGGAAGAAGTGGGCCTCTCGCTGGAGAAGGCGACCCTCAAGGACATGGGTCAGGCCAAGCGCGTCGAGATCGGCAAGGAAGAGACCACCCTTATCGACGGGGCAGGCGATGCGAAGGTGATCGAAGGACGCGTCAAGAACATCCGCACCCAGATCGAGGAGACCACCAGCGACTACGACAAGGAGAAACTCCAGGAGCGCGTGGCGAAACTCGCCGGCGGGGTGGCGATAATCAAGGTGGGCGCCGCGACGGAAATGGAGATGAAGGAGAAGAAGGCGCGCGTGGAAGACGCGCTGCACGCGACCCGCGCGGCGGTCGAGGAAGGCATCATCGCCGGCGGCGGCGTGGCGTACCTCCGTGCGCGCGATGCCCTGAAGGACAAGCTCAAGGGCGACAACCACGACCAGGACGCCGGCATCAAGATCGTGATGCGCGCGCTCGAAGAGCCGCTGCGCTGGATCGCGGCCAATGCCGGCGACGAGCCCTCGGTGGTGGTGAACAAGGTGGGGGAAGGCAAGGGCAACTACGGCTTCAACGCGCAGACCAACGAGTACGGCGATCTGGTCGGGATGGGGGTGGTCGATCCGACCAAGGTTGCGCGCTGCGCGTTGCAGAATGCGTCATCAGTTGCCGGCCTGATCCTCACCACCGACGCCATGGTGGCCGAGCTGCCGAAGGAAGAGCCGATGCACGGCCACGGCGGCATGGGCGGCATGGGCGGCATGGACATGTAGCCGATGGAACGGACGCGCCGCGCCGTTCATCGCCGGTAATTCCGGACGAAGGTCGCCGGAATAACTCGGTGTTCGAGCGGACAAGCGAAAGCTTGCCGCTCAACTGGCGGGAGCGGAGGCGCAGAAGCCCGCCGCTCAGATAAGGGTGAATCGGACCGAGCGGCCGTTCCAACTCGCGAATTCGAGCGGACAAACTCCGGTTTGCCGCTCAATACGCGAGACCCAACGGAGTGCCCCGCGCAAGCACGGAACGAGGAAAGCAAAGGACCCCGCGACCGCGGGGTTTTTTGTTGCCCGCAATGATGCACTTTCTTGACGCTGCGCGGGTTTGACGATTAAATAGCGCGCTCTCCGGGGCCATGTAGCTCGATCATTCCGGTGCGGAAATGGTTGAGTTCCATTTCCGCACTGTACATTTCCCCTCGCCCTCCGGGAAAGGGAGAGGGGGAAGGGGTGAGGGTGACGTAGAGCAGAGGACTGACAACACGCCGCGCGAGACTTCGCTTGAGCGAAGTCTGACCGCCAGGTCAAATGGGGGCTTTATCCCATTGCGCGGCTTGTTGCGGCGTAGGCTAACTCGCGAAGCGATGTTAAGTGGACGTTAGTCCACGGCCGGAGCCACAACACGCCGCGCGAGACTTCGCTTGAGCGAAGTCTGACCGCCAGGTCAAATGGGGGCTTTATCCCATTGCGCGGCTTGTTGCGGCGTAGGCTAACATTCACGGCGCAGGGCCGTTAATGTTAAGCGCCGATAGGCGCGGCCGAAGCCAAAATCCTTGTGTCAGGCGGTTCGTGTAGTGTGCAGCAAAGTGGCCAGGTAGCTCAGTTGGTAGAGCAGAGGACTGAAAACACGCCGCCCATTATTTTGTAATGGCGGAGGCCGCGAGTTGTGCGGTCGAAGCCTTCCTCAATGGGCGGCTTGTTTCAGCGGAGGCTAACTTTCACGCCGCTCGGCGTTAAAGTTAAGGGCGGACGCCAGGCCGAAGCTAAAATCCTTGTGTGAGGCGGTTCACAAAAGTCGTTTGCGGTTGCAGGTTGCAGTAAGTGGCCAGGTAGCTCAGTTGGTAGAGCAGAGGACTGACAACACGCCGCGCGAGACTTCGCTTGAGCGAAGTCTGACCGCCAGGTCAAATGGGGGCCTTATCCCATTGCGCGGCTTGTTTCGGCGTAGGCTAACTCGCGAAGCGATGTTAAGTGGACGTTAGTCCACGGCCGGAGCCAAAATCCTTGTGTCGGCGGGAACGATTTTGTTGTTCGGGGGCCAGGTAGCTCAGTTGGTAGAGCAGAGGACTGAAAACGAGCCGCGGGACTTCGCTTCAGCGAAGTCGGACCGGCAGGTCAAATGGGGGCATCATCCCATTGCGCGGCTCGTTTCAGT
>JAHFRO010000041.1:0-6858 GCA_023266245.1 Betaproteobacteria bacterium
CCGCCGCGGTGCGGTTGTAGTGCGTCTGCTCCAGCGCGTCGAGAATCGCCTGGCGCTCGACCTGGTCGAGTCGCTCCTGCAGCGGAAGCCCCGAGACGTCGGATGCCGGTGCTGTCGCAGGCGTTTGCGTCGGCGCCAGTTGCAGGTCCTCGGCCTTGATCTCCCCGCCGGCCGTGAGCGCGAGCGCGCGCTCGAGCACGTTCTCGAGCTCGCGCACGTTGCCCTGAAAATCGTAGGTCTGCAGCTCTTTAAGCACCGCAGCGGAAAGCGGCGGCGGAGTGTCGCCCGCAGTCTGCCGCTTCAGGATCGCCGCGGCAAGCAGCGGAATGTCCTCGCGCATCTCGCGCAGGCTCGGCATCCGGAGCTCGAGGACGTGGAGGCGGTAATAAAGATCCTGGCGGAACGCGCCGCTCTTCACCTCCTCGGCGAGATTGCGGTGCGTGGCGCTGATGATGCGCACATCCACGTGCTCTTCGCCGGTCGAGCCCACCTTGCGCACCTTCTTTTCCTGGATCGCACGCAGCAGTTTGACTTGCATCAGCAGCGGTAGCTCCGCCACTTCGTCCAGGAACAGCGTGCCGCCGTTCGCAGCCTGGAAGAAGCCCTCGCGATCGGCGGCTGCGCCCGTGAACGCGCCCTTCTTGTAGCCAAAGAACTCGCTCTCCATGAGATTCTCGGGGATCGCGCCGCAGTTGACCGCGACGAACGGCCCATCGCTGCGTGAGCCGTTAAGATGGATCATCCGTGCCGCCAGCTCCTTGCCGCTGCCCGATTCACCGGTGATCTGGATCGGTGCCTGGCTGCGCGCGAGCTTCTCGATCATCTGGCGCGTGGCCTTCATCAAGGCCGAACCGCCGATCAGCATCGGGAAATCGGGCGCGCCGGATTCACCCTCGGCGCCGCGGCGCTGATTGGGCCGCGGCAGCTTCAGGGCGGAGCGCACCAGTGTGCGCAACTGGTTGAGCGAGACCGGCTTGGCGAGATAGTCGAACGCCCCTGCCTTGAGCGCCGCCACCGCATTCTCGGTGCTGCCGTGTGCAGTGATCACCGCTACCGGCAGGTTCGGATGGTGCTTGTTGACGTAGTCCACTACCGTCAGGCCGTCGCCGTCGGGCAGCCGCATGTCGGTGAGGCAGAGGTCGTAGCTGTTCTTGGCGAGCAGCGCGAACGCTTCTGTAGTGCTCGCCACGCAGTGTGTCTCCAGCCCCATGCGCGTGAGCGTCATCCCGAGCAGTTCCCTGATGTCGGCTTCGTCGTCTACCACCAGAACCTGGGACTTGGTACTCATCTCGACTCAGTGATTAAGTGATTAAGCGATTAAGTGATTAAGCGAACGCTTTTCCCTCAATCACCTAGTCACTCAGTCACTTAGTTACTCTGCCGCGCGCTAGGCGGCGCGGCAGAGCACGGTGAATTGCGCGCCGGTCGGCGTCTCCGCGTAATCGAGCGTGGCGCCGTTGGCTTCGCAGACCTCGCGCGCGATGTACAGCCCGAGGCCGGTGCCGCCCGCGGCGGTGGTGAAAAACGGCTCGAACAGCTGTGCGCGCGCCTCGGGGGCCACGCCCGGCCCGTCGTCCACTACGTCCAATTTTACAACACCGCCGGAGCGCGCCGTGGCGACGCGGATGCGGATGCTGGCCTGCTGCAGCCGGCAGTAACGCAGCGCATTGCGGCACAGGTTCCACATCACCTGATTGAGATGACTGCGATCGAACAGCACCCCGGGATCGGCGGAAAGCTCGATCGCGAACACCTCGGGGTTGATCTTCTCGATCTGCGCGAACTCATTGACGAAGGTCTTGAGAAAATCGACCAGCTCGAAACGCTCGCGGTGCGCGCGCTCGCCGCGATTGAGCCGCAGCACGTCGTTCACCATGCGGTCGAGACGCCGGGTATTCTCGTTGATGATGGCGAGCAGGCGTTGGGTCGTGTCGTTGACCGCCGGCTCCTCCTGCAGCAGCTCGGCCGCGTGGCTGATCGCGCCCAGGGGGTTCCTGATTTCATGCGCGATGTTGGCGGTGAGCCGCCCGAGCGCGGCGAGCTTCAGCTGGCGCGCCTGCGCCTGGACCCGGCTCTGATCTTCGAGGAAGATCACCGCCCCCACCTGCCGGCTTCTCCCGATCGGCACGAAGCGCGCGCTCACGCTGCCGCTGAAAGGCGTGTCGGTGCTCACGTCCACTCCCGCCCGCCCGCGCCACTCCCCGAACCGCGCGGCGAGCGCCGGCGCGTAATCGGCGAGCGGAACTTCGCCGCGCTCACGCGGCAGCGGCCCTAGCAGGCGCTCGGCGCGCGCGTTGAACTGGCGGATCACGCCGCGCTCGTCCACCACCAGCACCCCGTCCTGCATGTCGCGGATGACGAGCTGGTTGACCTGCGCCATGTTGGCGAGGTCGATCTCGCGTTGCGCGGCGAGCTGCTCGCTCGCGACGGTGTGCTTGGCCAGCGTGTGCGCGAGCCAGGCGATCGCGAAATACGCCCCCGACAGCAGTCCCGCCTGCACGTACTGCGCCTCCGGGGCGTCGAACTTGAGCACCTCGTAGGTATGCTCGAGCAGCACCGCGATGCCGGCGAGCGCCGCGAAAAACAGGGTAAGCCGGCCGCGGCTGATCAGGCCGGCGCCGGCGAGCGTGGTGAGCAGCAGCAGCCCCAGGCCGCTCGAGATGCCGCCGCTCGCGAACAGCAGGACGACGATGAACCCGATGTCGGCGGCCACCTGCAGCGTGAGCTGAAGATTGAATTGCCAGCGCGCGCTGATCAGCACGAAGCACGCGATGCTGAATACCACGTAAGCGATGTCGGTGACCAGGAACAGCGTGAGGTCGTACGAGCCGAACAGGACGTTGTTGCCCCAGATCGCGACGACCAGCAGCAACAGCAGCCCGACAATCAGGCGGTAGACATTGAAGAAGAACAGCGAGCGCCAGAACGGCTCGGGATACTCGCCGGAAGGGATGGCAACATCCGCCTCCCATTGCACGGGTCGCCCTGTGTCCACGGAACTCATGGATCTAAGAGCCCGTAACCCAATGAAACACGCGCTGCGCTGTCACGGTTCATGTCACGGGCTCTAGTGCGATTGGTGCTGGCGCTGGTGCTCGGCAGAGCAGTAGAAGCCGCCCTGGGTGGTGATGCTTTCGCTGCGCGGCAGGTGCACTCCGCACTGCGCGCACTGCACCATGTCTTCTCCCGCTCCGGGCTGGGGCCGCAAGTCGCTGCGCCCGACTCGGCGGCGGTAGCTCCTCAGGATCCAGTAAACGAGCAGCAGCCCGAGAACGACTAGGATGATCTTGCCCAAGTGAGGCTCCGCGATCGAAATCCTTCTGCGATCTAGTGTGCCCCAAGCCCCGCTGTGCGTCGAGCCCCGCGCGAGCGCCGCGCCGCCCCAGGAGTTTGACGGACTTTGGTCCGACAAACTCCTAAGGCAAAACCGCCTGCAAGAAAACGGCAAAAAAGGACTGTAAAGACACGAGTTCGACCGCGCTCCCGTCTCCAACAGTGGGCCAGGATGGGTCATTGGGTTCAGCTTCATCCCAAATCCTCGGGCGGTTTTGCTTTTAGCAGCCTGTCGGACCGCCAAGTCCGACAGGCTGCTAGCGTTTGGCGACCTGGGCGTGCGCCGCTTCCGCATCGATGGCGAGCGCTTCGAGAAATCGCGATACGAGGTTGTAGGCGGCGATCGTCGCGGTGAGCTCGACGATCTGGCGGGGGGAGAAATGCGGACGCAGCGCGTCGAACACCGGGTCCGGCACGTGGATCTCTCGCGTCATGGCCTCGGTATAGGCGAGCACCGCGCGCTGCGCCTCACTGAACAACGGGGATTTCCGCCACTCGTCGAGTGCATCGATCTGCGCCTGCGTCACGCCCTCCTTCAACGCGTACGGAATGTGCGCGCGGTACTCGTACTGCGCGCCGTTGACGATCGCCACGCGCAGGATGGCGAGCTCGCGGTGGTCGCCGCGCAGCTCACACACCTGGCGGATCGCCGTGAGCAAGCTGAGCCAGCCCGCGGCCACCGACGGGCTGTTGAGCAGCATCTTGTAGAGATTGAGCAGCCGTCCGCCACGCTCGGCGCGTATGCGTTCGGAGAGCGCCTTGATTTCCGGGCTGCTGTTCTCATCAGCGTAGGGCACGCGCGCCATGAATCACTCCGTTCGTTTTTTGGTTCAGAGGCGAGAAAGGGTGGTCGGGGTGACTGGATTTGAACCAGCGACTCCTGCGTCCCGAACGCAGTACTCTACCAGGCTGAGCTACACCCCGACGCGAAGCCGTCAGTTGGCAGTTTTCAGTTTTCGGTTCGCAGAAAAAAATCGCGCGGCCTAGCCGCGCTTTTATGGAACCAGTGGCTGCCAACCGACAGCTGCCAACTGCCAACTTCTTAATACGTTCGCGTCACCGCGAAGCCGGCCAATTGTAACAGATAATCACGGCAGGTTGAACGCGGCAGCCGCTCCAGCGCGGCGCACGCGGCGCGCGATTCGGCGCGCGCCTGCTCGCGCGCGTAATCGAGCGCGCCGGTGGCGCGGATCGCCTCGATCACAGCGGCGAGCTCGTCGCGCCCGCCGTGCTCGATAGCGCTCCGTACCCGATTCGCCTGCTCCGGCGTGCCGTGCTTGATGGCATAGATGAGCGGCAGCGTCGGTTTGCCCTCGGCGAGATCATCGCCCACGTTCTTGCCGATCACCGCCTGATCGCCCGAGTAGTCGAGCACGTCGTCGATCAGCTGGAACGCGGTGCCGAGATGGATGCCGTAATCGGCGATCGCGTCTTCCTGAGCGCGCGGTGCGCCGCCGAGGATCGCCCCCAGGCGCGTTGCGGCCTCGAACAGCTTGGCGGTCTTGCAGCGTATCACCTCGAGGTAACCGTTCTCGTCAATGTCGGGGTTGTGGCAGTTCATGAGCTGCATCACCTCGCCCTCGGCAATCACGTTGGTCGTGTCCGCCAGCACCTGCAGCACGCGCATGCTGTCCACGCCCACCATCATCTGGAACGCGCGCGAATAGACGAAATCGCCGACCAGCACGGCGGCAGCGTTGCCGAACAGCGAGTTGGCGGTGGGACGTCCGCGCCGCAGATCCGATTCGTCCACCACGTCGTCGTGCAACAGCGTCGCGGTGTGGATGAACTCGACCACGGCGGCGAGCTCATAGTGGTGTTTGCCCCGGTAACCGAACGACCCGGCAGAGAGCAGCAGCAGCATCGGGCGCAGGCGTTTTCCCCCGCCGCCCACGATGTATTCCGCCACCTGGCGGATGAGGACCACGTCCGAGTTCAGGCGGGCGCGGATCACGTCGTCCACGGCGCGCATGTCCGCCGCAATGAACTCGCGTATCGCTTCTAGTGACACGGCCACCGCCAACACGAAAAAGAGCGTGATGATACCAGCAAACCGCGCGTCCCCCGGCGCCACGGCCCCGCCCGCTACGGCCCCGGTCGGGCCCGCGCGCCTTACATCTAACTGTTTGACGGGAAAACCCCGATCCGGGTTCGGCGGCGGCGGTTTTTTTGACTAATGGGCGCGCATTTTGTAAAATGCGCAGCTTTCACCAAACGCATGAACGGGCAGTGTCATGTACGCGGTGGTCAAGACCGGCGGCAAGCAGTACCGGGTCAGCGCCGGCGAGAAAATCAGGATAGAACAGATACCTGCGGAAGTCGGGCAGGAGATCGTGCTCGACCAGGTGCTGCTGTTGGCCGACGGCGAAGCGGTCAAGCTGGGCACGCCGCTCGTGGCCGGGGCCAAGGTCAAGGCCAAGGTGCTGGCGCAGGGCCGCGGCGAGAAGGTGAGGATCTTCAAGCTGCACCGTCGCAAGCACTACCGCAGGACCCAGGGCCACCGCCAGAATTACACCGAGATCGAGATTCTCGGCATCGCGGCTTAAGAGCCTCCAAGGAGACGGGTCATGGCACATAAAAAGGCAGGCGGCAGCTCGCGCAACGGACGCGACTCGCAATCGAAGCGCCTGGGCGTGAAATGCTACGGCGGCGAGCTGGTGCCCGCGGGCGCGATCATCGTGCGCCAGCGCGGCACGCAGGTGCACCCCGGCGACAACGTCGGCGTCGGTCGCGACCATACGCTGTTCGCCAGGGTGATGGGGCGGATCCAGTTCGCGCAAAAAGGGCCGGACAACCACAAGACGGTGAGCGTCGTTCCTGCCTGACGCGCGTAATTCCTGCGAAAAGGCCCTGTCGAACGACAGGGCCTTTTTTGTTTCAGAGCGCCGCCAAGGCGCCAAGGACGCCAAGAAGAATAATTGGCGGACACAATAGGCGCGAGGTGCCGGATCCACGGGATAAACTTCCGGACCGCGGGCGGCTCTGGGCCAGTTGGCGGCGGTTGCTGGTTTAACGTGATTTCTCGAGTGCTTCCCGTTCCCTGGGAAGTTTGTTGATTTCCGGTTTTCTGATCCGGATTCGGGTTTCTTGGCGTCCTTGGCGCCTTGGCGGCTAATTCATTGCAATGAAGTTTGTTGACGAAGCGATCATCGAGGTGCACGCCGGCAAGGGCGGGGACGGCGTCGCGAGTTTTCGCCGCGAGAAGTTCGTGCCGCGCGGCGGGCCCGACGGCGGCGACGGCGGGCGCGGCGGGAGCGTCTACGCGGAGGCCGACCGCAACATCAACACCCTCATCGACTACCGCTATGCGCGCATCCACCGGGCGAAGGATGGCGAAAACGGCCGCGGCTCGGACCAGTACGGCAAATCAGCGCCGGATGTCGTGCTGCGCGTACCGGTCGGCACCGTGGTGAGCGACCTGGAAACCGGCGAACTGATCGCCGACCTCGAACGCGATGGCGAGCGCGCGCTGCTCGCCAAGGGCGGAGACGGCGGGCTGGGCAACCTGCACTTCAAGTCGAGCAC
>JAHFRO010000041.1:6958-9149 GCA_023266245.1 Betaproteobacteria bacterium
CCGTGGTGAGCGACCTGGAAACCGGCGAACTGATCGCCGACCTCGAACGCGATGGCGAGCGCGCGCTGCTCGCCAAGGGCGGAGACGGCGGGCTGGGCAACCTGCACTTCAAGTCGAGCACTAACCGCGCGCCGCGCCGGTTCACGCGCGGTGCCCAGGGCGAGCACCGCCGGCTCAAGCTCGAGCTCAGGGTGCTCGCCGACGTGGGGCTGCTCGGCATGCCGAACGCCGGCAAGTCCACGCTCATCCGCGCCGTCTCCGCCGCGCGCCCCAAAGTGGCCGACTATCCGTTCACGACGCTCCATCCCAGCCTGGGCGCCGTGCGGGTGGACATGAACCGCAGCTTCGTGCTGGCCGACATTCCGGGACTGATCGAAGGCGCGGCCGAGGGCGCCGGCCTCGGCCACCAGTTCCTGAGGCACCTCGCGCGCACGCGGCTCCTGCTGCATCTGGTGGACATCGCGCCGTTCGACCCCGGCACCGATCCGGTGCGCGAGGCCAAGGCGATCGTGAAGGAGCTCAGGAAATACGACGAGGCGCTCTACCGCAAGCCGCGCTGGGTGGTGCTGAACAAGATCGATCTCGTCACCGCGGAAGAGCGCGAGCGCCCGGTCAGGCACTTTCTCAGAGGCTTTGGCTGGACAGGCAAAAGCTTTATCATTTCCGCGCTCACCGGCGAAGGCTGCAGGGAGCTCGCCTACGCGATCATGGAACACCTGGAACAGGGCAAACCCGAACCACAGAGACACCGAGGCACAGAGAAACAAAAGAGCTAGAGAGTATTATCGCTCCCCGTTCAGTCTCGTGAAGATAAGCAAACCCCAGACAAAAATCGTCATGCCTTACCTCTGTGTCTCTGTGCCTCTGTGGTGAAGAACATGGGTTCAATATTAGAAAACGCCAAACGGCTGGTCGTAAAAGTCGGCAGCGGCCTGGTCACCAACCAGGGCCAGGGGCTGGACCACGCCGCGCTCTCGCGCTGGGCCGAGCAGATCGCCGAGCTGCGCCACATGGGGCGAGAAGTGGTGCTGGTCTCGAGCGGCGCCATCGCCGCCGGCATGCAGCGCCTCGGCTGGAAAAAGCGCCCCCACGCGCTGCACGATCTGCAGGCCGCCGCCGCGGTCGGGCAGATGGGACTGATCCAGGTCTACGAATCGTGCTTTCGCAAGCACAACCTGATGACCTCCCAGATCCTGCTCACGCACGAGGACCTCGCCGACCGCAAGCGCTATCTCAACGCGCGCTCCACGCTGCGCACGCTGCTCGGTCTGGGCGTGATCCCGATCATCAACGAGAACGACACCGTGGCGATCGATGAAATCCGCTTCGGGGACAACGACACGCTGGCGGCAATGGTCACCAACCTGATCGAGGCTGACGCGCTGGTCATCCTCACGGACCAGGCCGGGCTCTACGACAAGGATCCGCGCAGGGACGCATCGGCAAAACTGGTCTCCGAAGCGAAGGCGGACGACCCCGACCTCGAGCGGATGGCGGGCGGCGTCGGCAGCCGGATCGCGCTCGGCGGCATGCTCACCAAAGTGCTCGCCGCGAAACGCGCCGCGCGCAGCGGCGCACACACCGTGATCGCCTCGGGGCGGGAGGAAAACGTCCTCGCGCGGCTCGCGCGCGGCGAGAAGCTCGGCACCCACCTCATCGCGGAGAAGGCGACGCTCGCCGCGCGCAAGCAGTGGCTCGCCGACCACCTGCAGGTGCGCGGGAGCCTCGTGCTCGACGCCGGCGCCGTGAAGGCGCTCAGGGTGGACGGCAAGAGCCTGCTGCCGATCGGCGTGCATGAGGTGAACGGCGAATTCGAGCGCGGCGAGGTGGTGAGCTGCCTCGACGAGTCGCGGCGCGAGATCGCGCGCGGGCTGGTCAACTACAGCGCCGCGGAAACGCGCCGCATCCTGCGCACACCTTCCAGCGAAATCGAAGCCAGGCTCGGTTACATCGACGAGCCGGAGCTGATCCACCGGGACAATTTGGTCTTGCTCTGACAACCGACACTCATAAGATGGAATTGCCGGGCATGCCGGCGGGGATACCGCCGCAGACCACGCAGCAGTGCATCATGACCATGCATTACGCCGGCAAGCATATCGGCGAATGCAAGCGTTGAGGATTAAGAGCCGCTAGCGCACCTGAGGGGCGGCCCGCCGCAGCGCCTCGAGAGCCTGCTTCGCGGTGGCGA
>JAHFRO010000041.1:9249-12610 GCA_023266245.1 Betaproteobacteria bacterium
CATGACCATGCATTACGCCGGCAAGCATATCGGCGAATGCAAGCGTTGAGGATTAAGAGCCGCTAGCGCACCTGAGGGGCGGCCCGCCGCAGCGCCTCGAGAGCCTGCTTCGCGGTGGCGACGATATAGCGGCCGGGGCAGAAGAAGTCCGCGTAGAGCACGTAGTGGTGGCGGTTCACCTCCTGGTACTCGATGCGGCGCCATTGCGGGTCGCGCGCGCGCACCCAGTTGCCGTCCGTCCTTCCCGCTGCGTAGTACTTCTGCTCGCGCGTCTCGCACCGTATGCCCTCGAATGAGACGTTGGTCGCCCCGCCCGCGGTCTTCACTACCAGCGTGTAGCGCGCCACCCCGTCCTCGCCCACCGTCAGCGACCCGGCGTCGATGAAAAAGCGGTGCGGGCTCGCCCCGCTCGCTTCAAACGGGATCAGGTTCTCGGGCCTGGGATAGGCGGGGATCCGCGCCTGGATCTCCTGCCACGGTTTCTTGTCCTCGTCGAATTCGGCGTCCCAGGCGCGCCACTGCGCGGCGGCTGGCCACACCGCGGCGCTCGCGAGCAGCGCGGCAAGCGCTCTAGCGAGCATAGATGTAGTCACGTGTCGCGGGTAGTGCGAGCGTTCCGTTGGCGAGCGGCTTGCCCGCCAGCACCTGGTAGACCGAAATCCAGCCGCGCTCGAAAGCGTGCGCCGAGCCCGCCATGTAGATGTGCCAGATGCGATAGAGCTTCTCACCCACGGCGGCCAGCGCGGCTGCGCGATCGGCCTCCAGCCGTTCCACCCACTGCCACAGCGTTCTCGCGTAGTGCGACCGCAGGCTTTCGACGTCCCAGCACTCCAGCCCTTGCGCCGACATCGCCGCGATCACCTGCGAGAGGTGAGTGAGCTCCCCGCCCGGGAACACGTAGCGGTCGACGAACTCGCCGATGCCGCTGCCGAGCTCCTTCTGCTGCAGCGAGTTCAGCGTGATGCCGTGGTTCATCACCAGGCCTCCGGGCCTGAGCAGCCGGTGGATCTTGCCGAAGTACACGGGCAGCTTGCCGCGGCCGACGTGCTCGAACATGCCGATGCTCGCGATCTTGTCGAACGATCCATCGTCCGGCACGTCGCGGTAATCGAGCAGCCGCACCTCGCAGCGATCCTGCAGCCCGAGCTCGCGTATCCTGGCGCGCGCGTAGTCGTGCTGGTTCTGCGAGAGGGTCACGCCGAGCGAGCGGACGCCATAGCGCTCCGCCGCCCACATGACGAGCGCGCCCCAGCCGCAGCCGATGTCGAGAAACCGCTCGCCGGGGGCGAGCTTGAGCTTGCGGCAGATGTGATCGAGCTTCTGCTCCTGCGCGATCTCGAGCGTGTCGTCCGCGCGCCGGAAGTAGGCGCAGGAATACACGCGCCGCCGGTCCAGCCACAGCCCGAAGAAATCGTCGCTGACGTCGTAGTGGTAGCGGATCGCCTTGCGGTCGAAGAAACGGGGGTGCCACACCCACGGCTGCAGGCGCCGGCGACTGCGCCGGACCTCGCTCTGCCCGTTGGAGAGCGCTTCGCTGATGCGGACCACGTCACGCGCCGCGCCCTCGACGTCGATCTGCTGCTCGACGTAGGTCTCCGCAAGCCTCCCCATGCTGGGATTCGCGAGCGCCACCAGCGCGCGCGGGGTCTTCACCGTCACCTTGACCTGCGCGGCCTGCGCCTCGCCCAGCATGGTGCCGTCCCACAGGCGCACCGCGAGCGGCAGTCCAGCCCCCTTGAGGCGGCGTTCGACCTTGGCAAGCAGTCGGGAAGTCAGCATGGGCCCCTGCGAGAATAGCACAGGCAAACTCGCCCGAGCCATCGCCCGGCCAGGGGTCAGCCGGTGAGGTCGTTCACGAAAGACGCGCCCACCACTGCGTCCGCGCCGTGAGCAGCGTCGCGATGTGGCGCGGATCCCGGTTTCCCGTTATATTTCCTCCGGGGAGGGGCTACTCGAAAGAAACTATCCAATGTCTCTGCATTGCTCCACGGTGCCAAACATCCATCAGAGATCAGAAAGGAGTTAATGGTATGGCTAATGCAGTCGGAATTCAGGAGCTTTCTTCAACGGCCGCGTGGCGTGCCACGTTGGCCGAATTCATAGCGACAGGACTTTTTGTCTTCCTAGGAGCCGGCACGGTTGTGGTCACCGGGGGCCTTCTTCAGGAGGGACTGACCTCAGCGCGTCTTCTGGCAATCGCCGTTGCACACGGGCTCGCGATCTTTCTTCTGGTATCGGCTACCGCCAAGGTTTCCGGGGGGCATATCAATCCCGCGGTGACGTTTGGGGCTTGGATTACCGGAAAAATCAGCTTAACTAAAGGCGTAATGTACGTCGTGGCCCAGCTCATCGGCGCTGTCGTTGGCGCCTTGCTCATCGCAGCGGTTATTCCGGATGCTGCTCACGGCAACCTGGGGGCCCATGGCCTTGGTTCAGGCGTCACAGTGGAGGGCGGCGTCGTCGCGGAAATCGTGCTGACATTTGCCCTCGTCTTCGTAGTCTTTGCGACGGCCATAGATCCGAAGGGACTAGCGCATGTCGCGCCCTTGGCGATCGGCCTAACTGTCCTGGCTGACCACCTCTTCGGGGTCCCGGTTACCGGGGCCTCGATGAACCCAGCCAGAAGTTTTGGTCCTGCCTTGGTTGCGGGGGCCTGGGCTAACCACTGGATTTTCTGGGTCGGTCCACTGCTCGGAGGCGGGCTGGCGGCGCTAATCTACGAATTCTTGTTTCTGCGTAGGGAAGAATAGATTCCCTCGGTAGTTACCGCACCGCAGGAATGCGGGTTTCAACGCCCGAGCAGCACCTCGATTTCGGAGAAGGTGCGTGCGACTTCGCTGGTCTGGATCGCCACTCCGAGCTGGCGCGCGATCTGGGTGGCGGAGAACAGTCCGCGCACGGTCTGCCGGCCTTTAGCGTCGTATTCCACCACCACGGCATGCTGGCGACCGGCCTTCTTGAGCGTGGCCACCACGTGCCCGACCTTGGCCGCGCGCACTTCCTCCATGTTGAGCACTTCGAGCCGCTCCTGCGGAATCATGATGTCGTGCACCAGGATCTCCCCGCGCCGGAGGCCGCGTTCGGAGGCAACCTGCACCGGTTTTTCACCCAGGATGTCGGTGGCCGTGATCAGCCCGAGCACGTTGCGGTTCTGGTCCACCACCAGCAGCATGCGCACCCCGCGCTGGATCATGCGCCGGTGCGCTTCGTCCACGGTGTCGCCGGGAAGAATGATGATCGCGGTAACGTGCTTGAAATCGGTCATCACGCTCACCGCCGCATCGTCGAGCGCGACCTTGTCCGGGACCACCTGGGTGGGCTGGGCAAAGCCGACGCCCGGCTGCAGCATGGTAAATGCCAA
>JAHFRO010000041.1:12710-21576 GCA_023266245.1 Betaproteobacteria bacterium
TGCCGCGCCTTGAACCGGCGCTGCGGCTTGCGCTGGGAGCGGCGTTTGAGATACGGCGCCAGCTCCTCCAGCGCCCTCTGGTAGACCTCGCGCTTGAACTCGATTACCGCTTCCATCGGCGCCCAGTAATCGTTCCAGCGCCAGGCGTCGAACTCGGGTTTGCTGGAAGCGCGCAGGGACACGTCGCAGTCGCGGCCGACGAGCAGCAGCAGGAACCAGATCTGTTTTTGGCCGCGGTAGTTGCCACGCCACTCACGCCGGATCCACTGGCTGGGCACGTCGTAGCGCAGCCAGTCACGGGTGCGCCCGAGGATGCGCACGTGCTGCGGGCTCAAGCCGACCTCTTCCTTGAGCTCGCGGTACATCGCCGCCTCCAGGGTTTCCCCCGGCTTGAGGCCTCCCTGCGGAAACTGCCACGAATGCTCCTTGACCCGCTTGCCCCAGAAAACCTCGTTTTTCCAATTACATAGAATGATGCCGACGTTCGGGCGATATCCGCCACGATCAATCATGGGAAATCCCCCTGACTTGGCCAGTTGACACGATTTTTTCACAATTCGCCGGCGAAAAAAAGCCTGGTCGCGCTAAAGCGGGTTCCACGTTCCGAGTTCTGGGTTCAAGGTTATTGGCGTGGTGCGCCCATGAAGGCATCGCCCGCACCTGATCACTGAACTTTGAACCCGGAACTTTGAACCTGAAGCTCTACAGGTAGAGCTGTTTCTCGTCGCAGCGGTTCATCTTGCGCAGGCCCTGCACGAACTTGACGAATTCAAGCCCGTAGCGCGCCTCGAGCTGACACGCCTTCATGGCAAGATCGTCCCAGTGAGGGTTACCCGGAGGGTCGCGAAACGCGAACACGATGATGTTGCCCGGCTTCTCCGCCGGCAGGCACAGCGTGCCCGCGGGAAACGCCGTTTCGATGCGCTCGAGATAGTCGTTGAATTTGCGGTCGCTGCCCCACAGGTTCACCACCAGCACGCCGCGCGCATCGAGCCGCCCCCGGCACGCATCGTAGAATGCCGGGGAGGACAGCTCTTCGACCTGGGATTCTCCGTCGTAGCCGTCGACCACGATCACATCGGCGGCCGCAGCGGCCTGCACCATGTGTTCCGCGCCGTCGCCGACGCGCACCGTGAGCCGCTCGTCGTCCGGCGGCACGTGGAAGTGCAGGCGCGCGATCGTCACCACCCGCAGGTTGATTTCCACCGCCTCGATCCTCACCCACGGCATGCGGTGATAGATGAACTTGAGGACCGAGCCTCCGCCCAGGCCCACCATCAGCACCCGCTGTGGTTGCTCGTTGAACAGCAGAAACGCCATCATGCTGCGGGTGTAGGCGAGCTCCAGGTCATTGGGGCGCGCGAGCCGCATCGAGCTCTGGATGGTATCGCTGCCGATGTGCAGCGACCTTACCCCGAACTTCTCCGTTACGTACACCGTTTCGGCGTCACCCGCGGGCTTGCGCAACCGCCATCTGGAGAAAAACTTCATGCCGTTGTTCTTGGGACCGATGCCTTCGGTAGAATAATGGCTTTTCGTGGCCCGTAACAGTCATGCGCGTTTCGCGGTTCTACCTCTCCACGCTCAAGGAAGCGCCGGCCGAAGCCGAGGTGGTGAGCCACCAGCTCATGCTGCGCGCGGGGCTGGTCAAGCGGCTCACCAGCGGCGTCTACACCTGGATGCCGCTGGGGCTGCGCGTGCTGCGCAAGGTGGAAGCGATCGTGCGCGAAGAGATGAACGCGAGCGGCGCGATCGAGCTGCTGATGCCCGCGGTGCAGCCGGCCGAGCTGTGGCAGGAGTCGGGGCGCTGGGAGCAGTACGGGCCGGAGCTGCTGCGCCTCAAGGACCGCCACCAGCGCGACTTCTGCTTCGGTCCCACGCATGAGGAAGTGGTGAGCGACGTGGTGCGGCGCGAGGTGAAGAGCTACCGGCAGTTGCCGCTTAACCTCTATCAGATCCAGGCCAAGTTCCGCGACGAGATCCGGCCGCGCTTCGGCGTGATGCGCGCGCGCGAATTCATCATGAAGGACGCCTATTCCTTCCACGCGGACAAGGCAAGCCTGGACGAGACCTACCGTGAGATGTACGACTGCTACTCGCGCATCTTCACGCGGCTGGGGCTGAAGTTCCGCGCGGTGGCGGCCGACACCGGCGCGATCGGCGGCACCGGCTCGCATGAGTTCCACGTGCTCGCCGACTCGGGCGAGGACGCGATCGCCTACTGCCCCGCCTCGGACTACGCCGCCAACATCGAGCTCGCCGAGGCGGTGGCGCCCGCCGCGCCACGCCCGGCAGCGCGCGCGGCGCTCGAGCGCGCGCATACGCCCGGGGTGAGGACGATCGCCGACTTGTGCGCGTTTCTGAAAATCCCGGCGCAGCGAACGGTGAAGGCAGTGGTGGTCGATGGCACCGACGGCCGGCCGGTCCTGTTGATGGTGCGCGGCGATCACGAGCTCAATCTCGTCAAGACGGGGAAACTTGAGCAAGTAAAGAAGCCGGTCACGTTCTCGTCAACCGAGGCGATCCGCGCCCTGTTCGGCGCCGAGCCAGGCTCACTCGGCCCCTTGGGTTTCAAGGGCAAGGTCATTGCCGATCGCGCGGTCGCCGCGATGGCCGATTTCATCATCGGGGCCAACCAGAACGACTACCACTACACCGGCGCGAATGTCGGGCGCGATTTCCCGGAGCCGGCCGTGGCCGACATCCGCAACGTGGTGGCGGGCGACGCGAGCCCCGACGGCAAGGGCGTGCTCGAGATCTGCCGCGGCATCGAAGTCGGGCACATTTTCCAGCTGCGCACCCAGTACTCGAGCACGATGAACCTCAACTTCCTCGACGAGTCGGGGACCTCGCGGGTGATGGAGATGGGCTGCTACGGCATCGGCGTGACGCGCATCGTCGCCGCGGCGATCGAGCAGAACCATGACGAGCGCGGCATCATCTTCCCGCGCGCGATGGCGCCGTTCGAGCTCGCGCTGGTGCCGATCGGCATGGGCAAGAGCGCGCAGGTACGCGAGACCGTCGAGCGGCTCTACCGTGACCTCACCACGGCGGGAATCGACGTGCTGCTCGATGACCGCGACGAGCGGCCGGGCGTCGCATTCGCCGACATGGAATTGATCGGCATTCCCCAGCGCGTGGTGGTCGGTGAGCGGGGTCTGAAGAACGGGAGCATCGAGTACCAGGCGCGGGGCAGTCTCAAGGCCGAGACCATCGCCTTGCAAGATGCGGTTAAATACGTAAAATCAAGGATATGCGGAGATTAGATCGCGCCACGCGTCGACTGCTGTGGGCACTCGCTCTAGCGGCGCCGGCAACTGTGTTTGCCGGCGCGCAGATCTACGAGCCGCTGTCGGCGAGCGTGCGGGCCGTGCTGCACAAGGCGATCTCCGATCAGGCCGCGCCCTATCTTGCGTTCGACACCGAGCAAGAGGCGCGGCAGTGGCTCGCCGCGATGTCGAAGCGGCTCGCCGCGCGCATGCCCGACCGGGTGGCACGCGAGGAATTCCTGATCACGACGCACTATGAAGCCAAACGCGCCGGCCTCGACCCCCAGCTGGTGCTGGGGCTGATCCAGGTCGAGAGCAACTTCCGCAAGTACGCGGTCTCGCGCGCCGGCGCCCGCGGCTACATGCAGGTGATGCCGTTCTGGGTCAGATTGATCGGCAACAAGGACCATAACCTGTTCCACCTGCGCACCAATCTGCGCTACGGCTGCGTGATCCTGCGCCACTATCTGGACCGGGAGAACGGTGATCTCTATCGCGCGCTCGGCCGCTACAACGGCAGCCTCGGCCAGGCCGAGTATCCGACCCTGGTGGTGCGCGCCTGGCAGCGCGACTGGCACTATCCGTTGCGTACCGCCGGCGGCCTTGCACGCGCCGATGTGCGCGACCGACCGTTGCCCCGCTCTGCTTCCTGACTCGCTGATGAACTAAACCGCCTGTATGCGCATCGGGCTGACCGACACTTCCGTCGGCATCGCCTGGTGGAACAGCTCCTCGAGCGAGAGCAGCAGGCTCTCCTCAATGCTGCCGGCAAGCGTAAGCGCAAGCTGATCGAGCTCCTGTCCCGACTGCCGCGTCGGCAGCTTGGCGCCGGCGCGGAACACGAACAGGTGATAGACGTCGGCGACGCTGATCTCCGCCGCGTCACGGATCAGAGTCCAGCCGTGCGCCACCTTCCCCGCCCAGTGCGCCGTGCTCATCGTGTCCAGGATCACCTCGATCCGGTCTAGCGGCAGCTTGACGATGGCATGCAGGCGAAACACGGTGACGATCTCGCCCGTGCGGTGCGCCTCCCACAATATGCGCAGGATCTGCAGCGCGTCGAGGAACTGTGCTCCGGGAACCGGTTCGACCTGCGAGGCGCGCTCGCGCCATTCCGGCATCACCGCCGCCGACACCGCGCCGAACAGCACCACCAGCCACGAGAGGTAGATCCACAACAGGAAGATCGGGACGCTGGCGAACGCGCCGTAGACCAGTTTGTAGGTCGGAAACTGGGTAACGTAGACCGCGAAGCCGTGCTTCATGCCCTCGAACGCCATGGCCGCCAGGAAGCCGCCGGAGAGCGCGTCGCGCACCAGGACACGCCGGTTCGGCAGCGTGATGTAGAGGAAAGCGAACGCGAGCCCGGTGAGCAGGATGGGAACGACCTTGAGCAGCACCAGCGCGGCGTAGGGGACGTCCTTCACCAGGCCGAGCGAGAGGCTCACCACCCAGGAGGTGAGCGACAGGCTCGCTCCGATCAGGATCGGGCCCACGGTGAGCAGCGCCCAGTAGATGAATACGCGCTGCACCGTGGTCCGCGGGCGGGGCACGCGCCAGATCTGATTGAAGGCACGGTCTATCGTCATCATCACGATCATCGCCGTGACGAACAGGAACAGGATGCCGACGGTGGTCAGCTTGGCCGCATTTTCCGTGAACTGCTCGGTGTAAGCGGCGATAGCCCCGGCCGATTCCGGCAGCATGTTCTTGAGCAGGAACTGCTCGATGTGCCCGATCAGTTCGTGGAACACCGGGAATGCCGAGATCAGCGTCAGCGCCACGGTGATGATCGGCACGATCGCGAGCAGGGTGGTGAAAGTGAGGCTGGAGGCGACCTGCAGGCAGCGGTCCTCGTCGAAGCGCCGCCACACCATGCGCGCGAAATCGACCAGCGGCGGGGATTTCTTCAGCTTCAGCAACACGTCGTCCTCGGCAAGGGGAAGGCGGAACCGATCTCAATCCCGTTTTGGCCACAACGCATCGCGCGGGTATTATTGAGATAGGTTCATATAATACTCTCGAACCCCCGCCAGCACGATGAAGGAAATCCTCGTCCTCTACTACAGTCACACCGGCGCGGTGAAGGAGATGGCGCGGCTCGTCGCGCGCGGCGTGGAGCAGGTGGAAGGCTGCGCCGCGCGCGTGCGCACCGTGCCCAGGGTCTCCACCGTGTGCGAAGCGGCGGAGAGCGCCGTACCCGACTCGGGCGCGCCGTACGCCGAGCTTAAGGACCTCGAAGAATGCGTCGGGATCGCGCTGGGCTCGCCGACGCGCTTCGGCAACATGGCGGCGCCGATGAAGTACTTCTGGGATTCGACCGGCGAGCTGTGGCTGAAGGGCACGCTCTCGGGCAAGCCCGCCGCGGTGTTCACCTCCACCGCGAGCCTGCACGGCGGACAGGAAACCACCCTCGTCTCGATGATGCTGCCGCTGCTCCATCATGGCATGGTGATCGTGGGCCTGCCCTATACCGAAGCCGAGCTGTTCACCACCGCTGGCGGCGGCACGCCGTACGGCGCAAGCCACCATGCGGGCTCCGCCGGCGAGCGGCTGATCACCGAACCCGAGCGCAAGCTCTGCCTCGCGCTCGGGCGCCGGCTCGCAGAAACCGCGTTGAAGCTGGCGAAATGAACGAGGGCGTTGACGCGCGGCGTTATCTGCGGGGCCGGCGTCACGGCGTGCTCTCCACCATTTCGACGAAGCTTGAAGGTTATCCCTTTGGCTCGGTCGTCCCGTTTGTCCTTGACCACGAGGGTCGGCCCGTGCTTCTCGTCTCGCGGCTTGCCGAGCACACCAGGAACATGAACGCTGATCCCCGCGTAAGCCTGCTGGTTCACGAAGAAACGAACGAGGTTCAGGCGAATGCGCGGCTGACGCTGGTGGGTGAAGCATGCCGCACCGAAGACCAGCGGGCGCAGCGCAGCCGGTATCTACGCTACTTCCCGGGGGCGGAACGGCTGCTCGCCCTAGGCGATTTCGCGTTCTACGCGATTACGCCTCGTGCCCTGCGCTTCATCGGCGGCTTCGGAGACATCCACTGGGTCTCGAAGGAAGCCTACGCGCCTCCCGTAAACGCACTCGCCGGCGCGGAGGAATCCGTTCTTGCACACATGAATCAGGACCACGCGCACAATCTGCGCGACTACTGCCGGCACTATCACGGCAGAACACCGCAGAGCGTCGAGATGATCGGGATCGACTGCGACGGTTTCGACGCGCGGGCTGACGGTGAAATGCTGCGCTTCGACTTCAAAAATCCCGTCACCAGCGCGGCGGGCGCGCGCGCGGCGCTCACGGCGATGGCAAGGAATGCCCGTAGCGCCTGAGCTGCCGCATCACCTGCTCGGCGGCGACGACATCCACTAGCGCCGGAAGATCCACAGGATGAGCGTGATCACCAGCGAGATCAGAATGCTGGTGGTGATCGGAAAATAGAACGTGTAGCCCTTGCGCTCGAGCTTGACGTCGCCGGGGAGGTTGCCCAGGCCGAGCTTGGCGAGCAGCGGCCAAAGCAGTCCCAAAGCCACCAGGATGATTCCAATAGTAATCAGCCACTTTGCCATGGTCTGCGCGCTGCCGTTTCACGATACGGTCGGGGCCATGATACCGGATTGGACCGGCCGGTTCCCCTTCCGTTTACACGCCGCGGCAACGTGCTATGCTCGTTTCCCCGGACAGAGGAGGGAGGAGACCATGCCACTCATCGCGATGACCCGCGAAATGGGATCGCTGGGCAAGGACGTGGCCGCAGCGGTGGCCGAGCGCGTGAACAAGCAGGTCGTGCACCACGAGATCATCGACCATCTCGCCAGCAAGATGCGCCTGCGCAAGAGCCATGTGATCCGCTTCCTCGAAGGCAAGTCGGGGATCTGGGAGCGCATGACCACCAACAAGACCAGCCTCTCGATTTACACCGCCGATGAAACCTTTTCGCTCGCCGAGAACGACCAGGTCGCGGTGATCCGCGGCTGGGGCGCCGCGCACCTGCTGCGGCCGGTGCCGCACGTCATCTCGGTCCGGGTGTGCGCGCCGTTCGAGTTGCGGGTGAAGCGCATGCTGGAACGGCTCAACACCGATGACCGCGACTTCGTGACGAACGAGATCAGGCTCTCCGAGGAGGCGCACGGCGCGATCACGCGCCGCCACTTCGGGATTAGCTGGCAGCACTCCGATCAGTACGATCTCGTGCTCAACACCGAGCGCCTGACGATCGACGAATGCGCGGACGTGGTGTTGAACCTGCTCGACGACCCGACGTTCCAGGAGACTCCGGAATCGCAGCGCGCCTTCCGCAATCTCGCGCTCGCCGCGCACGTGCGCGCCGCGCTGCGCCAGGACCCGCGCACCAACACGATACGGATCTCCATCACTTCGGAGGAAGGCGTGGTCACCCTCGCCGGGCTGGTCGACCCCGGTCAGGAGCCGAAGGACGCGGCAGACGTGGCTACGAAGGTTTCCGGGGTTAAGGGCGTCGTCAACCAGCTGCGCCTCGCCGCGCTCGGCGCGCGCCACATCGTCGAAGGCTAGCGCGCCGGAGCGCGGAGCAGGGGCCCCTTCGGGGTTTCAAGTTCAGGGTTCAGGGTTTCGAGTCAAGAGCCAAGCCGCAGGGTGCGGGTTGTACGCAGAACTCAGAACATGGAACCCGGAACGCGGAACATGCGCCAGCCAAGCGGGGCTGCGACCATGGGGGCGCGCCGGAACGAGGACTAGTGCCTCGCCTCGGTTTCGCGTAGCGTGGTGCGGAGCGAGGCAAGTGACCGACGCGACGGCCGGGAATACTTGCGACCGGGGGTTCAGAGGGCGCCGCAGGCTGGAGCGGGCAGGCCGCGCAAGCAGCCGACAGCACAGAATTAAATTCTCGCTGCAAGCGGTTCGGAGGCTGCGAGCAGGCGGCCGACTCGACGCGCAACTTTCTCGCGACTCCGGATCAGAGGCCGCGCGATCCCGCCTGCCAACAAAAAGGGCGCGTTTCGCGCCCTTTTTTTTACGAACAACCCGTTCGGGGTGGGCTGAATCCTGATTCCCGAATCCTGAATCCTAAACTTGGGGGTTCAGCCGTTCCAGCTTCGATTGCAGCCTGTTGAGAGCGTTAATGTATGCCTTGGCCGACGCCACGACAATGTCGGTGTCGGCGCCCTGGCCGTTGACGATGCGCCCGCCCTTCGAAAGCCGCACCGTCACCTCGCCCTGCGCGTCGGTGCCGGTGGTGATAGCGTTCACCGAGTAGAGCAGCAGCTCGGAACCGCTCTTGACGATGCTGTCGATCGCCTTGAAGGAGGCGTCAACCGGCCCGCTGCCCTGCGCTTCGGCCTGGCGTTCCTTGCCGTTTTCGGTGACCACGACCTTCGCGTAGGGTGGTTTCCCGCTCTCGGAGTGGGCGGTGAGCGACACCAGCCTGTAGTGCTCGTTCTCCACGTAATCGCTCGCCTGCTCGCTGATCAGCGCCTGCAGGTCCTCGTCGAAGATCTCGTGCTTCTTGTCGGCGAGGTCCTTGAAGCGCTTGAACGCGGCGTTGAGCGCTTCTTCCGACTCGATCACGATGCCAAGCTCGGAGAGCCGCACCTTGAAGGCGTTGCGCCCGCTGTGCTTGCCCA
>JAHFRO010000120.1 GCA_023266245.1 Betaproteobacteria bacterium
GAGCTTCTCGTTGAGCGGCGTCACGAAGAACCCCGGGCAGATCGCGTTCACCCGGATGTTGTGCTGCGCCCACTTCACCGCGAGATCGCGGGTGAAGTTCACCAGCGCGCCCTTGCTCGCGCCGTAGGCGATCGAGTTGTAGGCTTCGGGGTCGCGCCCGACCAGCCCCGCGACCGAGGCGATATTGATGATGCTGCCCCTTCCCGCCTTGATCATTTCCCGGCCGATGACCTGCGAGCAGATGAACGGCGCGGTGATGTTCAAGTCGAACACCTGCTGCCAGCGCTCGAGCGGCGTGTCCTCCGGTGGGGCGGCCCACGCCCGGCCGGCGTTGTTCATCAGCACGTCAACGCGTCCGAATTTCCGGAGCGTGGCCTCCTTCATCGCCTCGACCTGATCGGGCTTCGTAACGTCGCACGCCACCGCGAGCGCTTTCACGCCGATTTTCTCCAGCGCGTGCGCGGCCTGCTCGCAGTTCTCGAGCTTGCGGGAGCAGATAACGAGATTAGCGCCGGCCTCCGCCAGGCCTGTCGCCATCTGAAAGCCGATGCCGGTCGCCCCGCCGGTTACCACGCTCACCCGCCCTTCGAGACTCATCAGTTGCTTAACCGTAGCCACAGTGAAACCTCTCTTTCGATGAAAACCCTAAGCCACAGAGGGCACAGAGTTCACGGAAAATGAAATCAAAATCTATTTAGCTACAGAGGGCACAGAGTTCACAGAGAAAAATAAAATTATGATCAGCTCGTTTTCGGTTTGAAGTTCTCTGTGTTCTCTGTGATCTCTGTGGCTTAAAAGGTTTCGCCCTTTACTATCTATGTTCTCTGTGGCTAATCGTCTTTGAGCAGTTCGCGGGCGATGATGTTGCGCTGGATCTCCGAGGTGCCTTCGTAGATGCGCGTGATGCGCGCGTCGCGGTACACGGTCTCGATCCCCGCCTCGCGCATGTAGCCCATCCCGCCGTGTATCTGCACCGCGTCGTCCACCACCTTGGCGAGCGCTTCGGTCGCGAACAGCTTGGCTGCAGAGGCTTCGAGCGTGCCGCGCTCTCCGCGCGAGAGCGTCTCGATCGCGCGTCCGACGAGAAGGCGCGAGGCATCGCGCGCGACCGCCATGTCGGCCAGCATCCATTGCAGACCCTGGTACTCCGCGATCGGCCTTCCGCCCTGGGTGCGCACCTTCATGTAGTCCACGCAGCGCGCGATCAGCTTGTCCATCATGCCGACGCAGCGCGCCGCGATGATCACGCGCCCGTAAGTGAGCGTTTTCAGCGCCTGCACGTAGCCCATGCCTTCCGGGCCGAGGAGGTTCTCCGCCGGCACTTCGCAGTCATTGAACGCGACCGGCGCGGTGGTCACGCCGTGCATGCCCATTTTGAGCTCGTTGCGGCCGACCTTGAGTCCCGGAAAATCGCGCTCGACGATGAAGGCGGAGATGCCCTTGATCCCCTTCGCCCTGTCGGTGACCGCCATCACCGTGAACACCTGCGCAACGCCGGCGTTGGTGATGTAGATCTTCTCGCCGTTGAGGACGTAGCGGTCGCCCTTCCTCACTGCCATCGTGCGCAGTGCGGCGGGATCGGATCCCGCCTGCGGTTCCGTCAGCGCGAAGCAGCCGATCCATTCCCCGCTCGCCATGCGCGGGAGGTACTTGCGCTTCTGCGCCTCGCTCCCCGACGCCACGATGCCGGCGGTGGCAATTCCAGTGTGGTTGCCGATGAAGGTGGCAAAACCGTAGTTGGTCTTGCCGAACTCCTCCTCGATGGCGCATTTGCCCGCGAGATCGAGGCCGACTCCGCCGTATTCCTCGGGGATGGTGAGGCCGAACAATCCCAGCTCGCGCGCCATCCGCACGAGCTCTTCCGGGATGGCGTCGTTCTCCTCGATCCAGCGCGAGCGGGGCTCGACTTCGTTCTGGATGAAGCGCCGCACCTGCTCGCGCAGCAGCTTTACTTCATCCGACGGCTGCATCGTGGGCTCCCCGCGCGCTCGCCGCGCGCGGCCTGACCAACGCGTCCGCGGCCATGATGCCGCTACCCTCGGGAAACACGAACAGGGGATTCACATCGAGCTCGGCGATCTCGTCCCCGAGATCCACGGCGAGCGCGGACAACTTCACGATGGCATCCGCCAGCGCTTCGAGGTCGGCGCGCGGCCTGCCCCGCGCGCCGGCGAGCACCGGATAGCCCTTGATCTCCGCGATCATCTCGCGCGCGACCGAATGCGTCACCGGCGCAAGCCGGAACGACACGTCTTTCAGCGCCTCGGCGAAAATGCCGCCCAGCCCGAACATCACCGCGGGCCCGAACAGCGGATCGTTGGTGACGCCGAGGATGACCTCGGTTCCGCCGCTGACCATCTGCTGTACCAGCACGCCCTCGATCTTCGCGTCATTTTTGTAAGCGCGCGCGTTCGCGAGCACTTCATCATACGCTGCCGCAAGCTCCTCATCGGACGCAACACCGAGTCGTACCGCGCGCGCTTCGGTCTTGTGCGGGATGTCGGCGGACTGCACCTTGAGCGCCACCGGATAGCCGACGCGGCGTGCGATCGCGACCGCTTCCTTGACGCCCCTCGCCAGCTCTTCGCGCGTCGCAGGAATACCGTATTCGGCGAGGATGCGTTTTGCGGCGTGTTCGGAGACGTCGCCGCGCTTGCCCGCGAGCGCGCGCCGCGTGGCCGCGGAGGAAAGCGCGGGCGGCTTCTCGCTTCGATAAACTTCGTTGCGGCGCAATGCTTCGGCGTACCACGACAGCGCCGCCAGCGCGCGCGCGCAGCGCACCGGCGACTTGTAGTGCGGGAGGCGCGCCTCATCGAGCATGGCGTAGGCTTCCCGCGCCACCTCGTCGCGCGCGCTCCAGGCCAGAAAAATCGGCTTATCCGTTTTGCGCGCGACAGCGACAATCTGGGTCGCGATACTGACCGCGAGTTCGCCCTGGAGCGAGGCATTGATCATCGCCACGCAGTCCACGTTCGGATCGTCCACGATCGCCTGCAGCGTCCGGTTGATGAGATCGGTGTTGTTGAAGATCGCGGCGGTCACGTCCACCGGGTTGAGCAGCGAGCCGTAGTTCGGAACGAAGCCGCGCAACTTTTCTATCGTCTGCGGCGTGAGCTGCGGCACCTGCATGCCGCGGCCGATGCACTCGTCGGTCATCAGGATGCCCGCGCCGCCCGATACGGTGATGATCGCCAGGCGGTTGCCCGCGGGCAGCCGGCCGCAGCGGAAAGCGCGGCCGTAATCCACCACGTCCTGGATGTCCTCGACCTGGATGATGCCGGCCTGCCGGAATGCCGCCTTGTAGAGCGCCATCGCGCCGCCCAGGTTGGCGGTGTGCGAACGCGCCGCTTGCTGCCCTTGTTCGGTGTTGCCCACCTTCCACATGAGGACGGGCTTTTTCGCAGCGAGTGCTTTTGCGCCCACCTCGAGCAGGCGCCGTGCGTCCTTCAGCCCTTCGATGTAGCCCACGATAATTTCGGTTTTTGGATCCTGTATGTAATATTCAATGAAATCGAGAGTGGAAACTCCGATTTCATTGCCGGTGGTGACCATCTGGCGGAACGGCAGCTTGCCGTCCTTGGACGAGAGGTTCATCACCGAGAAACCGAATCCGCCGCTCTGCGACACCATGCTGACCGGCCCGGGTTCGTAATCGGCGTTAAATACCGAGCCGAAGCCGGCGAACACGCTGTCGGCGACGTTGATCATGCCTTGGCAGTTGGGGCCGACCACGCCGATCCCGTGTTCGCGCGCGATCGCAATCAGCTCCTGCTGTAGGGCCACCCCCTGGCCCCCCATTTCAGAGAAGCCGGAGCTGAAGATGATGACGTAGGGAACGCCTTTCTCGCCGCACTGGCGCAGCATGTCGGCTACTCGCGAGGCATTCACCAGGATCAACGCGAGATCCGGCGTCTCCGGCACCTCGGCGAGTGAGGGATGGCATTTGACGCCCGCGACTTCCTGGTAGCGCGGGTTCACCGGATAGAGCTTGCCTTTGTAGCCGTGGCTCTTGAGAAACTTGAGCGGCTGGCCGCTGATGGTGTTGAGGTCCTGGGATGCGCCGATGATGGCGATCGCGCGCGGATTGAAAAAGCGTTCGAGGTTGGCGCGCATCCCGGAAAGTCGGGAAAGTTCTTATCGTGGACAGTCCCGAATTATACGCCGCTCTTTCTTTGTGGGCCGGATTCCGGGTGCTATCATCGCTGCGCGCAAACAAATCCCAAGACCGCATTGTGAACACCGCTGCCGCAATACCCGCCGCCGCATCGCGATCATTCAAGGACGTGTGGCTGATTTCCGCCGGACACGGGCTGACGCACTGGTACACCGCGACCTTCTACCTGCTGCTGCCGCTGATCGGCAAGGAACTCGGCCTCTCCTACACCGAGATCGGTTTCATCATGTCGGTCCAGCATCTCGCCGGCGCGATCTCCAATCTGCCGGGCGGCATGCTGGTGGACATGGTCGGCAGGAAGGGCCACCTGATGGCGGCGTCCCTCTTCTGGGTCGGCTTCCCCTACGCACTGATGAGCCTGACGCACAACTTCTGGCTGCTGCTGCTGTGCGTGACGCTGGTCGGCATCGGCAACAACCTCTGGCATCCCGCGGCGATCCCGACGCTCGCGCATCGCTATCCCGAGCGCAGGGGCCTGGTGCTCTCCTTCCACGGCATGGGCGGCAACCTCGGGGAGGCGCTCGCGCCGTTCGTGGTGGGCGCACTGCTCGCCTGGTTCAGCTGGCGCGCGGTGGTGGTGATCAACGTCGTGCCCGGAATCGTGATGGCCGTGCTGATCCTGGTCATGCTGGGCGCGTTCACGATGGCCAGGGGCAAGGACGACGGCGCCATGAACGCCGGTGGGGAAGCGCGCGGCGTCAAGGATTATCTGCACGACTTCGCCGGCCTGCTCAGGAACAAGGCGCTGGTGCTGCTGTCGTGCAGCTCCGCCTTCCGCACCATGACGCAGGTCGGACTGCTGACCTTCCTCCCGGTCTACCTCGCCTACGAGCTCAACTACTCCCCGTTCGTCGTCGGCATTTACCTGACGCTGCTGCAGGTCGCGGGCCTGGTCGCGAGTCCGATTGGCGGGCATCTTTCCGACAAGATGGGCCGCAAGCGTGTCGTGATCTCGAGCATGATGCTGACGGGGGTAATGATCGTCGGCATGGCGCTCGCCGGCAAGAGCGCTGCATTCGTGCTGTTCATCGCGCTGGTCGGCTTCTTCCTGTACGCGATGCGCCCGGTATTGCAGGCCTGGGCCGTGGAATCCACCCCGAAAAAACTTGCCGGCACCGGCGTGGGGCTGCAGTTCGGCATCCAGGCGATCGGCGCGAGCATCGCGCCCGCGATCTTCGGGATGATCGCCGATGCGTCCGATATTTACACGGCGTTCTATTTCATCGCCGGCACCATCATCTTCGCCAACCTGCTGGTCTTCTTCATGCCCAACGGCGCGGCGGCGCAGGCCAAGCCGGCCGCCGCTTGAGGGATGAGGGATGAGGGATGAGGGATGAGGGAGGAATCGAAAGGCCTCTACTCGTCGCGCGAGGACTTCACAGCCCTCGCGACGCTGACAAATATTGATATAAGCTCGTTCGTTTCGGCGGCCAAAGGTTCTATCTGATCAGTCTTGGCCACATCTGCGTCCCGCAGTAACCCCAGCCAATAATCCGTCTCGTCAAGTTCCTGCAGACCGCCCTCGATCTTGCTTACAAAATCTGCGTTTGACTTCGCGCGGCAGGCCTCACGGTAGTGTGCGCCTACCGATGTGCCCGAGCACAAGACCTGCTTTCCCAGAACCTGAGCAAGTGTCGACCTGGGCAAGGAAGAATAAAGACGTATAACCGCCAGCGCGAATCGCTTGGTTCTTAACATCATGTCCTGGCGCTTTTGATCGATCATCTCTTCGCCCCGCCTGGATTCGGCTTCTTTCCAGCCACTCCTTTGATGAACGCCGTAGGGTCAGAAGCGTTGACCGGCACTTCGAAGTCTACTTTTCCCTCATCCCTCCCCCCTCATCCCTCATCCCTCAGTCTATTCGGGCTCCCGAATCCTTCACGGCCTTGGCCCACTTCGCGACTTCCGACTTGATGTAGGCCGCGTACTCGGCGGGCGTGGTGGTAAACGGGTCGGCACCCTGTTCGCTCAGGAACTTGCTCATGGCGGGCTCCTTCACGATTCTCACCACCGCGGCGTTGAGCTTCTCGACGATCGGCGCCGGGATGCCGGCAGGACCGACGAGGCCATTGGCGCCGCTCGCTTCGAACCCCGGCACGCCCGCTTCGTCTATGGTCGGCACGTCGGGCAGCGCGGCGATCCGCTTCGCGGTGCTCACTGCCAGCGCGCGCAGCTTGCCCGACTTCACATGCGGCACCGCCGAGGGCGAGGTAGCGAACGTGAGGGCGACGTGCCCGGCCAGCAGATCGGTCATCGCCGGCGGCGCGCCCTTGTAGGGCACGTGCACGATGTTGATCCCGGTCCTCGACTTGAACAGCTCCGCGGTGAGGTGCGGCTGGCTGCCGTTGCCCGCCGAGCTGTAGTGGAGCTCGCCCGGCCGCTTCTTCGCGTAGGCGATGAACTCCTTCACCGTTTTCACCGGCACCGACGGGTGGACGGCGAGCACCTGCGAAGTCGTCGCGATCAGCGTGATCGGCGTGAAGTCCCTGACCGGGTCGTAGGCGAGCTTGCTGTAGAGGCTGGGGTTGATGGTGTGTATCGTCGACGCCGCCAGCAGGGTGTAGCCGTCGGGCGGCGATTTGACGACGATCTCGGCGCCGATGTTGGCGCTCGCGCCCGGACGGTTGTCGACGATGACCGGCTGCTTCCACTCCTCGGTGAGCTTCTGGCCAATGGCGCGCGACAGGATGTCGGAAGTGCCTCCGGCGGGGAACGGCACGACGATGCGGATCGGCTTCGCCGGATACGCCTGCGCCCACGCGCCGGGCGCGCAGGTTATTGCGCCCACGGCGAGGCATAGCGCGGTCAGCGACCGCATCACGCGTTCGGTCTTCATTGGCTCCTCCTCTCCTGTCTCGGGAAACCAGCTTAGCAGCACTCTTTCCGCCGCGGCAAGCAACCAAGTCATGCCGGGAAGCGTCGCTGCCGCGCTGTGTTATGCTGCGCCCCTTCCGGCGGCCGGGGGTCGCCACCAATACAGCAAAACATGAACGGCACACGGCAATCTTGGCGACCAAAGCGCGAGGTGGAGATCATTGCGGGAACGCCGCCGGGGGGTGGGCTGGACCGGTCGGCGCGCGC
>JAHFRO010000121.1:0-3980 GCA_023266245.1 Betaproteobacteria bacterium
GCCCGTGGTTCCGGCATTTGCGGTCAGACGCCGACCCGGCAGCGCTACGCGCGGTGCGGCTTCCCGCCGTGGTCAAGGCGCGCCGCCTCGCGGCGAGCCGCGGCGTGATTCGCGCCGACAACCGCCTCGAGCTGATTCGCGCGGTAGCGCAAGTGCGGCGTATTCAAGCGCAGGGCGATCGCAACGCCGCGCAACTCGGGCTGGTGATCGAGGCATTCATTCCCGGCCGCGAGTACGCGCTCGAAGGCCTGCTGGTGAATGGCAGGCTGCGAGTGCTCGCGCTGTTCGACAAGCCCGATCCGCTCGACGGCCCGTATTTCGAGGAAACGATCTACGTCACGCCGTCGCACCTGTCGCCACGCGTGCAGCGCGCCGCCGCACGCGAAGTCGAGCAAGCCTGCCGTCACGCCGGTCTTGCGAACGGGCCGGTGCATGCCGAGTTTCGCATCAACGATCGCGGCATCTGGCTGCTTGAAATCGCGCCGCGCTCGATCGGGGGCTTGTGCGGGACGGTGCTCACGCACGGGCTCGGCATGACACTGGAGGAATTGATCCTGCGCCATGCGCTCGGCCGCGCGCCGCCAGCGCCGCGCCATCGCGCGGCGTGCGGCGTGATGATGATCCCGATCCCCGCGCGCGGCATCTTCGATGGCCTAAGCGGCCTGGAAGAGGCGCTTGCGGTGAAAGGCATCACCAGCATTCGCATTACCGCCGAGCGCGGGCAGATTGTGGCTCCTCCGCCTGACGGCACGGGTTACCTGGGCTTCATTTTTGCGCGTGGGCGAGCCCTCGCTAACGTCGTCGCGTCTCTTCGTAACGCACTTAAACAGCTCGACATTAAGCTCCGCCCTGAGGTTTCGTTGCACGCTTCCAAGGACGTCGCGGTTCAACATCAAAACCGGCGAGGTAACCGCTCCACCCGCCGTCGAAAGCGTGACCCGATACAACGTCCGCGTGACAGGTGATGACATAGAAGTCGAAGTCTAAGGCGGTTTGATTCCGGCCCAGCTAACTTCCGGCCCGCTGCTCGACAGCATCGACATTCAGATCGAGGTGCCCGCGGTGCCGCAGGAGGATTTGACTCGCACTGCACGCGGCGAGCCGAGCGCTTCGATCCGCGCGCGCGTCACCGCCGCGCATGTCGCCGAGGCGATCCAGTACCGCCGTTTCGACCGCGGCTGATACACTGCCGAAAAAGGCAGTCCTTTCCATTGCACCGTAAACCTATCAGCGCGCCGCTGCTGGCGGCGATCCTCGCGGGCCTCGCCATGCTGGGGCCGTTCTCCGTCGACACCTACATGCCGTCGTTCCCGGCGCTCGCGCGCGATTTTGCGGTGACGCCGCTGGAGCTGCAGCAGACACTCTCCGCGTACCTGCTCCCGTTTGCAGTGATGACGCTGTTTCACGGCACGCTGTCCGATTCGTTCGGCCGCAGGCCGGTGATACTCGTGAGCCTCGTCGTCTACCTGCTTGCTTCGGCGGGTTGTGCTTTGGCGCAGGACTTTTTTCAGCTCCTGCTGTTCCGCGGACTGCAGGGACTCTCGGGGGGAGCGGGCATGGTGGTCGGCCGTACCATCATTCGCGACAGCTTCGAGGGCTTCGCAGCGCAGCGGTTGATGTCGCTGGTGACCCTGATCTTCGGGCTCGCGCCGGCGCTCGCCCCGGTGATCGGCGGCTGGTTGCAGAGCGCTTTTGGCTGGCAGTCGGTGTTCGTGTTCCTCGCGCTGTACGGCGCAGCGATGCTCGCGGTGTGCGGCTGGCGGCTGCCCGAAACGCTGCCGTCATCGGCGCGCCAACCTTTCGCGCCCGCGCCGCTCGCGCGCAACTACCTCAAGCTCGCCTCCAGCGGGCGGATGCTGCTGCTCAGTCTCGCCATCGCGCTCAACTTCGCCGGGTTCTTCCTCTATATCTCCTCGGCGCCGGCCTTCATCTACAACCTGGTGCGCCTCGGCGCCAACGATTTTGCGTGGTTGTTCGTTCCCGGCATCTCGGGCGTGATGATCGGGGCGTTTCTCTCCGGTCGCGCCGCCGGCAGGCTCACCCCGCAACGCACGGTGAAGATCGGCTACCTCATCATGTTCAGCGCGGTGTTCCTGAACATCGCGCACAGCACGTTCGCCGCACCCGCGGTGCCCTGGTCGGTGCTGCCGGTAATGGGTTACACCGCCGGCATGGCGCTCGCGATGCCGAGCATCATGCTCCTCGCGCTCGACCTCTTTCCGCACAATCGCGGCCTTGCCTCGTCGTTGCTGGGCTTCGGGCACAGTATATTCACGGCGTTCACCGCCGGACTGATTTCGCCGCTGCTCTCCGGCAGCACCGCTGCGCTCGCGCTCGGCATGGCGGGGCTGTTGTCGTGCGGCTGGCTGTCGTGGATGATGTATCGGCGACTGGATTCGCAAACGACCGATGACACACGAAGCTGACAGCTGGACGGAAGAGAAACGCTCGGCGTACCTGTACCGCGTGGTCGCGACGGCGGAAACCGGCACCGCGCGGCAGGCGCTGTTCAACGAGCTCGCGCACGAGGCGGAGAAGCAGGCCGCGATCTGGGAGCGCCATGCGCGTACCGCCGGCCGCGCCGTGCCGGAGCAGTTCATTCCCGATCTGCGCACGCGCATCGTCGCCGCGCTGGTGCGGCGGCTCGGCGTGCGGCCGCTGCGCGGCGTGCTGGTGGCGATGAAGGTGCGTGGCATGTCGCTTTACACCAGCGCCGTCCACGGTCACGCGCTGCCGCACTCGGTGGAGGAGATCGGGCGCCGCCACCGCGGGGTGGAAAGCGGCGGCAATCTGCGCGCCGCGGTGTTCGGGGTCAACGACGGGCTGATCTCCAACGCGAGCCTCATCCTGGGCATCGCCGGCGCGATCGCGGACAACCAGATTATCCTGCTCTCCGGCGCGGCGGGGCTGATCGCCGGGGCGTTCTCGATGGCCGCCGGCGAGTACGTCTCGGTGCGTTCGCAGCGCGAGATGTACGAGTACCAGATCGGGCTCGAGCGCGAGGAGCTCGAGCACTACCCGGAAGCGGAGGCCGAGGAGCTCGCGCTGATTTATGAGGCGCGCGGGCACGCGCGCGATGAGGCGGTCGCGATGGCGAAGAATCTCATCGCCGATCCCGAGAAAGCGCTGGCGACGCTGGCGCGCGAGGAACTCGGATTGAATCCCGAAGAGCTCGGCTCGCCGTGGGGCGCGGCGCTGTTCTCGTTCTTCTCGTTTGCCGTCGGCGCCGCCATTCCACTGCTGCCGTTCCTGCTCGTGGCTGGCAGTGCAAGCCTGGCGGCGGCGGTCGTGGCGACCGGCGTTGCGCTGTTCGCGGTCGGCGCGACGCTCTCGCTCTTCACCGGCAGAAGCGCGCTCTTCAGCGGGCTGCGCATGCTGGCGATCGGTGCCGCCGCGGGTGGCTTCACCTACCTAATAGGCAAGCTGCTAGGGGTCACGCTCGCCTAGCCGTCGGCCGTCAGCTTTCAGCAAGGACTTGAGAAGACCGTTGACTGCTCACCGCTTACCGCTCACGGCTTCGTCAGCACTGCTCCCAGGGGAGTCCTTCGTAGCGCCAGCCGTTCTTGGCGTTGCGGTGGTGGGTTTCGTCGAGGTCGCCCTCGAAGCCGTGGAGCACGTGGTAGATCTGGGTGAAGCCGGCTTCCTCGAGCGCGTGGCCGGCATCCAGTGAGCGGTTGCCGCTGCGGCAGATGAGCACGATCGGGCGGTCCACGCTCGCCGCCTTCTTCACGTGCGCGACGAAATCGGGATTGATCTCCCAGTTCGGGCCGTCGTTCCACGACACCAGGATCGCGCCCGTGGGGTGCCCCACGAACAGATATTCCATCTCGCTGCGGCAATCGACGAAAATCGTGTTCGGGTTCTTTTTCAGGAACTCGTGGGCCTGTTTCGGTTCGACATGTTTCATTGCGAGTTCACGCACGAACAAAAGAGAGCGAGATTATAGTCGCAACCCCCCGCAAACCGCCAGTTGGCGCGGG
>JAHFRO010000121.1:4080-7186 GCA_023266245.1 Betaproteobacteria bacterium
TAGAATCACCACTTTTTGCATCAGGGTTTTTCCGCTCTCTCGCGTGAGCGCTCATGCCTGACCGCACTTCACTGCTCGATTCCCTGCTCAAGCGGCGCATCCTCATCCTCGACGGCGCAATGGGCACCATGATCCAGGGCTACAAGCTCTCGGAGGCGGAGCACCGCGGCCAGCGCTTCCAGGACCACCCGCACGACGTCAAGGGAAACAATGACCTCCTTGTGCTCACGCAGCCTCAGATCATCCGCGATATCCATCACGCTTATCTCGCCGCGGGCGCCGACGTGATCGAGACCAACACTTTCAACTCGACCTCGATCTCGCAGGCCGATTACCACCTGCAGCACCTGGTGCACGAGCTGAATCGCGAGGCGGCGAAGCTCGCGCGCGCGGTGGCCGACGAGTTCACCGCGAAGGACCCGGCGAAGCCGCGCTTCGTCGCGGGCGCGCTCGGACCGACCAACCGTACTGCCTCGATCTCGCCCGACGTCAACGACCCCGCTTTCCGCAACGCCACCTTCGACCAACTCGCCGCGGCCTACCGCGAAGCGGTGCACGGGCTGGTGGAAGGCAGCGTGGACATCCTGCTGGTCGAGACCATCTTCGACACGCTGAATGCGAAAGCGGCCATTTTTGCCATAGAAGAAGTCTTCGAACAGAAAGGATCACGTCTTCCCGTGATCATTTCCGGCACCATCACTGACGCTTCCGGGCGCACGCTCTCAGGCCAGACGCCGGAAGCGTTCTGGAACTCGGTGCGCCACGCGCGCCCGCTCGCGGTGGGCTTGAACTGCGCGCTCGGCGCCAAGCTGATGCGCCCCTACATCGAGGACATCTCCAAGGTCGCGGATGTCTACGTCAGCGCCTACCCCAACGCCGGGCTGCCCAATCCGCTCGCACCGACCGGCTATGACGAGACCCCGGAGCAGACCGCGGCCTATCTGCTCGATTTCGCCAGGAGCGGCTTCGTCAACATTGCCGGCGGCTGCTGCGGCACTACGCCTGCGCACATCCAGGCGATCGCGGAAGCGCTTGCAGGCGTGCCGCCGCGCGTGGTGCCGGAGCTCGACCACAAGACGCGGCTCTCGGGACTCGAGCCGCTCAACATCGGCGACGATGCGCTGTTCGTCAACATCGGCGAGCGCACCAACGTCACCGGTTCGCGCGCCTTCGCGCGGCTCGTCCTCGCCGGCGACTACGGTGAGGCGCTGTCGGTGGCGCGCCAGCAGGTGGAAAACGGCGCGCAGATGATAGACATCAACATGGACGAGGCGATGCTGGATTCGAAGCAGGCGATGACGACCTTCCTCAGCCTCATCGCCTCGGAGCCGGACATCTCGCGCGTGCCGGTCATGATCGACTCCTCGAAGTGGGAGGTGATCGAGGCGGGCCTGAAGTGCGTGCAGGGCAAGCCGGTGGTGAACTCGATCAGCCTCAAGGAAGGCAAGGAAGAGTTCGTCAAGCATGCGCGGCTCGCGCGCCGTTACGGCGCGGCGGCGGTGGTGATGGCCTTCGACGAGAAGGGGCAGGCCGATACGCTCGAGCGGCGCGTGGAGATCGCCAAACGCTGCTACCACATCCTGGTGGATGAGCTCGGCTTCCCGGCTGAGGACGTGATCCTCGACCCCAACATCTTCGCCATCGCCACCGGGATCGAAGAGCACGCGAACTATGGCAAGCAGTACATCGAGGCGACCCGCATCATCCGCCGGACGCTGCCCTACGTGAAGGTGTCGGGCGGATTGTCCAACATCTCGTTCTCATTCCGCGGCAACGATGCGGTGCGCGAGGCGATCCACACCGCGTTTCTTTATCACGCCATCCGCGCCGGCATGACCATGGGCATCGTCAACGCCGGCCAGCTCGGGGTTTACGGGGAAATACCCAAGGACCTGCTCGAACACGTCGAGGACATCATCTTCAACCGGCGGGCTGACGCCGCCGAGCGCCTGGTCGCTTTTGCCGACACGGTAAAGGGCGGCGCCAGGCGCGACACCGAGGACCTGGAATGGCGCAAGGCGCCGGTGGAAGAACGGCTCAAGCACGCGCTGGTGCAGGGGATCACGAACTGGATCGTGGAGGACACCGAGGAGGCGCGCGCCAAGTACGAACGCCCGATCCGGGTGATCGAAGGGCCGCTCATGGACGGCATGAACGTGGTGGGCGATCTCTTCGGCGCCGGCAAGATGTTCCTGCCGCAGGTGGTGAAGAGCGCGCGCGTGATGAAGCAGGCGGTGGCCCACCTCGAGCCGTTCCTGCAGGCGGAAAAAGCGCGGATGGGCGACGCCAGGCCCAAGGGCAGGATGGTGGTCGCGACCGTGAAGGGCGACGTGCACGACATCGGCAAGAACATCGTCGCGGTGGTGCTCCAATGCAACAACTATGAGGTGATCAACCTCGGCGTGATGGTGCCGGCGCAGAAGATCCTGCAGGTGGCGCGCGAGGAGAAGTGCGACATCATCGGACTCTCGGGGCTCATCACGCCCTCGCTCGAGGAGATGGCGCACGTGGCGCGCGAGATGGAGCGAGAGGGTTTCGACGGGCCGCTGCTGATCGGCGGCGCCACTACCTCGCGCACCCACACCGCGGTGAAGATCGCACCGAACTATCGCGGGCCGGTGATCTGGGTGCCGGACGCCTCGCGCAGCGTCAGCGTGTGCAGCAACCTGCTTTCCGACGACCTGCGCGCGGGCTATCTCAAGGACGTGAAAAGCGAGTACGAGCGCATCCGTACCCAGCACGAAGGCAAGAAAGGCCTCGAGCTCATCACGCTCGCGCAGGCGCGCGCCAACTCGCTCAAGACCGACTGGACCGAGTACGTGCCGCCCAGGCCGGAGCTCATCGGCACCCGCATGCTCAAGAACTACGACCTCGCCGAGATCGCCAACACCATAGATTGGGGCCCGTTCTTCCAGGCGTGGGAGCTGTCCGGACCCTATCCCGCGATACTCGGGGACCCGGTGGTGGGCGAGGCGGCGCGCAACGTGCTCGCCGAGGGCAAGGCGATGCTGAAGAAGATCGTCGAGGGCCGCTGGCTCACCGCGAGCGCGGTGTTCGGGCTGTTCCCCGCGGCAAGTGTCAACTGCGATGACATCGAGATCTACGC
>JAHFRO010000122.1 GCA_023266245.1 Betaproteobacteria bacterium
ACGCCTTGGTGAGCATCAGGCGATTATGCCCCTCGCGGGCCGTAGCATGCTGCGTCGCGAGCCCCAAAGCAAGCCGGTTGAGCCACGAATTCGTTTCCTCGCGCATCGGCCCGCGCAGCTCGCCCAACGCGATGTCGCCGACCGGGTAGCTGGTGAGGAAGTCCACGTGCCGCCGCTGGTCCGGCAGATAGCCTTCGGCCTGGATCTTTTCGGTCGCGAGCACGATGTCGCGGTGCGTATCGTCTATGGTGAGCACGCCTTCGGTGCCGACGATGCCGATTTCCAGGCTGTAGACGGCGCCGGGCCAGACCACCGGCAGCGCCCACGAGATCACGCTATGGTAGAGGGCGCCGTCGCTGAAGGTGATCACCGCGGCGGTGGCGTCTATGCCTTTGTAAGCGGGACCAAGCGCCTTGTCCACCGAACGGGCGTAGATCTCCACCGGCGTCTTCGCTTCCATCATCCACATCACGACGTCCAGCGCATGCGTGCCGGAGATCACCATCGGCGAGATGGTCTCAGGCTTGTCGGTGCGCTTGTAGTTATCTATCGCTACGAGGCGGTTCATGAACGCGCGCGAGGTGACGAGCGTGACGTCGCCGAGCGCCCCGGTGCGGACTTTCTCTTTCGCCACCAGCCAGCGGCGCCGGAAGCGCTGGGTGTAGCCGATCACCGCGTCCACGCCGGACTTCTCGATCGCCTTGAGCACCCGTTCCGATTCGGCGAGATCGGTCGCGAGCGGCTTCTCGATCAGCATCGGCAGTTTGCGATCCACCGCGGCAAGGACGGGGTCGACGTGCAGGTGCTCGTCGGTGGAAACGATCGCGGCGCTGACCTCCGGCCGCGCCAGCAGCTCGCGGAAGTCCGCGGTAACGAAGTCCGCGCCGATTTTGCCGGCGACGAGCTTGGCGCGCTCCGGATTCCTTTCTGCGATGCCGATCCAGTCCACCTGCGGGTGGCGCGCTGCCAGCTCGCCGCGGATCAGTCCCACGCGGCCGGCCCCGACGATGGCCAGTCCGATGCGCTTCGGACTCTTTTTCATCGCCCCGCTCCGGGCGCCGCTGCGGACTGGCGCCGCTCCGGCAAGGGCAGGGTGACCGGCTGGTTGCGCTCCGCGGACAGATCGGCGGCGACGTAGACTTCCATGACAAGCCGGGCCTCCTCCGGCTTGACCAGCACCGGCCGGTCGCACGCCACCGCCTCCAGGAAATGGATGGTTTCGGAATGCATCGGCCCGGCATAGGTGTGATCGACGCGCTCGCCCGGCATGCTCGACATGGGATGGACGATGCCGCGCTGCAGGGTGGTCAGCATCACGTCGCGGTGCGAGTCGTCAACGAACAGCGCACCCTCGGTGCCGACAAACTCGATCCACGTCAACGCGAAGTTGGGATAAGCGGGCGGCAGTATCCAGCCGGCGCCGATCACGAACGACATGCCGTCGTCCATGGTCACGGTGATCCACTGGCAGTCGGGAATGCCCTGCGGCGCTTTGACCCGCGATACCGACTGGGAGTAGACACGCACCGGCTTGCGCGGCGCAAGACACCACAGGATGAAGTCGATGTCGTGGGTGGCTTCCATCGCCGCAGGCGAAAGTTTGGTTCGGCCGCTGATCTTGTTGCCCAGGCTGCGCCCGATATGGCGGCTCACCAGCGCGCTGACCGGCTGCCCGACGGTGCCATCGGCGACGCATTTCTTGACGTAGGCGAATTTGGGATTGAAGCGCTGGGAGTAGCCGATGGTGAACTTGGTCCCCTGGCGATGGGCGAGCGCAATCAATTCGTCCGCCTCGTGCAGTTCGAGGGAGATCGGTTTCTCGAGAAAAACGTGCTTGCCGGCGAGCAGGCTCTCGCGCGCCATCGGATAATGCGTGTCCTCCGGCGTGGCGGAAATGATGACGGCGTCGATATCCTTGATTTTGAGCAGTTCGCGGTAGTCTGTGGTCGCGGTGCGTGCCGCGGTGGCCTTGGCCACTTCGGCGAGGCGCTCGGGTTTGACCTCGGCGAGGTGGAGATCCTTGACCAGGGGATTGGCGGCGCAGGTGTCGGCGCGGATGCCGCCGCACCAGCCGGTGCCGATGATGCCAACATTGATTTGTTTCACTTCCGTCCTCTTCGTCTCGTTGTGCTGGTGGTCCCGATGGACACGGGGGCGGGCGTTCACGCATGTTAGCCAAACCCTGTGATGCTGGACAAATATCAATTCAGCATTCATGCCATAACGAACCGGCACGAATTATCCGCAACAGCAAACCGGATTCCGTAGTATGCTCCGCCGCTGCGAGGAAAGCGACGAGCTCCGTGCCGTTCCACCGTTTCGAGGACTTCGAGAGTCAGTACCTCACACCGCACCTGTCCACCGGCAAGGCGCCGGTGATAGAGGGCAGGTACCTGTACTTCTGCCTGCTGCACAAGAACGCTGGCACGGGCTCGGAGCTGCACTACCATCCGAACGAGCTGCTGATTTTCCCGCTGCGCGGCAAGATTAACGCCATTGTCGGCAAGGACCGGCGCATCGTCAGCCCGGGGACTTTCGTGCACGCGCCGGCGTACGCGCGCCATTCGATGAAAGCGACCGAGGACGGCCACTGCCAGTATCTCTACATCAAGGACAAGACCTGGACCGTGGTCGGGCTGGCCGAGAACGAGGCCGTGCCGGAGAAAGCGATGACGGTGGAGGAGGTCAACCGGCGCTACAGGGTGGGCGAGCGCGACAAACATAAAAGCGTCATTGGCAAGTCGCAAGCCATCGTCGAGGGCCTGAATGTCTGCTTCTATCCCATCATCGAGTCGCTCGATGCGCCGCGGCGTTCCGCCCGGCACGTCAACTGGATCGAGGGCGAACGGCTGGCTTTTGGTTTCTACGAAGTGCCGGCCGGCTATGACGAACCGGAGGCGACGAGCCAGCGCGAGATGTTCATCTACGTATTAAGCGGCAAGCTGCAAGCGAGATCAGGCGACCAGACCAAACTGGTGCGCAGTGGCGATATCGTCCATGTGCTGCGGGACTCAGCCTACCGCTTGCAGGTACAATCGCCCTACGCCCGCTACATCCTGGTGTGCTCGACGCCCTATCTAGAAAACCGGATAGACAATATGACGCCGGAAGAAGCGGAGCAAGCCCGGCTCCAAGTAAAACCCAACTAACCCCGTGAGTCGTGACTCGTGAATCGTGGATCGAGAAAAATAGCGAAAAGAGCCAAACGCAGCAGGGGGACGGTAGGGCAGGTTGGCCTGGGCATCATGGGCGGCGCCTTCGCCAAACACCTGCTGGCGGCGGGCCATCCGGTGCTGGGCTACGACGTGCTGCCTGCGCGTAGGAAGGAGCTCATCCGGCTCGGCGGCCGCGCCGCGAGCTCGTGCGCCGAGGTCGCGGCGCGCACGAAGATCATCATCACGTCGCTGCCATCGCCGTCCGCGGTCGAGCAGGCGTTTTTCGGCAAGGACGGCATCGCGGCGGGCGCGCGGCCCGGAACGATCGTGATCGAGGCGAGTACGATGCCGCTCGAGCTCAAAGAGCAATGCCGGAAGCGGCTTGCGCTGCGCAGGGTGCAGCTGCTCGACTGCCCGATCAGCGGCACCGGCGCGCAAGCTGCGGCCAAGGACATCGTCGTTTACGCGAGCGGCGACCGCCGCGCGTTCAACCGCTGCCGGGCCGTGTTTGACGGCTTCGCGCGCGCGACGTATTACTGCGGGGAATTCGGCACGGGGTCCAAGCTGAAGTTCGTCGCCAACCTGCTGGTGACGATCCATAACCTGTCCGCCGCGGAGGCGATGGTGGTGGGCGAAAAGGCGGGTCTCGACCTGCGGCTGCTCTACCGGGTGATCCGCGACGGCGCCGGCAGCTCGCGCATGTTCGAGGTGCGCGGCCCGATGATGGTACGGCGCCGTTACGAGCCGGCCCACATGAAAGCGGAAATCTACCAGAAGGACATCAACATCATCCGGGCGTTCGTCAGGCGCCTGAAGTGCCCCACGCCGCTGTTCGACGGCAGCATCCCGTTCTACGCCGCGGCTCTCAGGCAGGGGTGGGCGAAACAGGACACGGCGGCAATCCATGCAGTTTTGAGGCAACGCGCCGGTTTGCGGGGATCGTCCCCCAGGCGCATCACACGAAAGGGAAGATAAATGGCAGTCGAAGGATCTTTGCGGCCCGGCGCACAGGCGACGCAGACGCTCGCGCTCAACATGAAACTGCTCGCGCACCACGAACTCGCCGGGTTCGGCGGCGTCGGGGAAGGCATCAACATGCAGGCAACCCGCGACGGGCGGCGCATCCTGTGGCTCGCGCATGAGTCCGCGCCCAAGAACTTCACGGCCGTGGATGTCACCGATCCGCGCGCGCCCAGGATGGTGATCCAGACCGATCTCCCGCACGCGAAAGTGCGGTCGAACTCGCTCGACGTCGTGGGCGACGTCATGGCGGTAGCCTATCAGACCAAGGAATGGGGGCTTAAGCCAGCGGGCTTCGACCTGTTCGACATCAGCAAGCCGGAGCAGCCCAGGCTGATCTCGCACTTCGACAGTTCGGGCCCGAGCTCGCGCGGCGCGCATTGCGTGTGGTTCGTGGATGGGGAGTACGTGCACCTCACGTCCGGCGCTCCCGATTTCACGCCGACTCATCCCAAGGACGACCAGTTCTACCGTATCATCGACGTGCGCAATCCCTCCAAGCCCACGGAGGTGGGTCGCTGGTGGCTGCCGGGCACGCGCAAGGGGGACTCCGAGCCGCCGCTTCCGCGCCATCCAAAGTTCGACGGCGGGTACCGGCCGCACAACACGAACGTCTATCCGCAGCGGCCGGACCGCGCCTATGTGGCCTACATCGACGGTGGAACCGTGATTCTCGACATCAGCGACAAGGCGCACCCCAGGATGGTCACGCGCTGGCGCCATTCGCCGCCTTACAACGGCTTCACCCACACCGTGCTGCCGTTGTTCAAAAAGGGCATCCTGATCGTCAGCGATGAATGTGTGAAGGACAACGGCATCGACTGGCCGAAGCTCGCGTGGGTAGTGGACGCGCGCGAGGAAAAGAACCTGGTGCCGGTCGCTACCTTGCCGCTGCCGCCGGTCGAGGTGTTCGGCAAGCGCGGCGGGCGCTTCGGCGCGCACAATCTGCACGAGAACTATCCCGGACCGTGTTCCTGGCGCTCCGACCAGATCGTGGTTGGAACCTTCTTCAACGGTGGCGTACGCGCCTTCGACGTCTCCAATCCCTACCAGCCGCGCGAGGTCGCCTATTTCGTGCCCGGCGCTCCGCCGCTGTCGCCGGCGGGCGCGATCCAGATCAACGACGTGTTCGTGGACGAACGCGGCATCGTGTACGCCGTGGACCGCTTCGCCGGCGGGCTGTATTGCCTGGAGATGACGATCTGAAGGCGGTGAACGGTGAACAGTGAACGGTGAACGGGATTCGCTTGCGGGGCTGATACCGGTTTCGGTCATCACCGGGTTCCTCGGCAGCGGCAAGACCACGCTCATCAACCGCCTGGTCAGGCGCCCGGAGATGAACCGGGTGGCGGTGATCGTCAACGAGCTGGGGGAGATCGGCATCGACAACGAACTGGTGCAGGTCTCCTCCGAGCAGATGATGCTGCTCAACAGCGGCTGCCTGTGCTGCACCCTGCGCAGCGATCTGCAGGAGACATTGAGAGACCTGTTCGTGAAGCGCCGCAACGGCGAGGTGATCGGATTCGACCGCGTCATCGTCGAGACCACCGGCATCGCCGATCCGGCGCCGGTGATGCAGACGCTGATGACCGACACGCTGCTGCTGGAGCAGTACCGGCTCGACTGCGTGGTAACGCTGGTGGACGCGGTGAACGGCGCAGCCCAGCTCTCGCAGTTCCCGGAACCGGTGAAACAGGCCGCGCTCGCCGACCGGCTGGTAGTGACCAAAACCGATCTGGTGCCGGCGGCGCAGGTTGCGCACCTCGAGCAGCAGTTGCGCAGGCTCAACCCGCGGGCGCCGCTGCGTAACGCCCTCAACGGCGAGATCGAGCTCTCGTTCCTGGTTGACGTCGGGCTGCGCCGTACTCGCGCGCAGCGGGAAGAGGTCGAGCGCTGGCTGGGAACGGACCAGGAGCATGATCATGGGCACGCGCACGATGAAGCCATCCAGTCGTTCGTGCTGCGCTTCGAACGGCCGATGGCGTGGACGGCTTTTACACAATGCCTCGAGGTGCTGACCGCGCTGCGCGGGCCCGATTTGCTCCGCGTGAAGGGCCTGGTCAATGTCGAGGGACGGGCGGGCCCGATGATAGTGCAGGGCGTGCAGCACTTGTTTCATCCGCCGCTCGAGCTCGCGGCGTGGCCGGGCGCCGATCGCAGCACGCGCCTCGTGTTCATCACGCGCGGCATCCCGCGGCAGACCGTGGTTGACCTGTTCGCGGCGATCGGCGCGGTCGGCGCGCGCGGCAGCGGTTGAGTCGCCACCATGATTTTGCAACTACCGGAAAAGTTGCTAGGCTAGTCCGTCTGTTAACCGAATAACGCGAGGGGAATCATCATGGATGCATTTTTCAGGTTCGCGGTTTCGGCGGTGTGCGCCATCGGCGTCGTTGTCGGTGCCGCGCACGCGCAGACCTACCCCGTCAGGCCGGTGCGCGTGATCGTGCCGTTCCCGCCGGGCGGCATCTCCGACGTGCTCGCGCGGATCATGAACCAGCACCTCTCCGGGGTGTTCGGGCAGCAATTCATCGTTGATAACCGTCCTGGAGCCGGCACCACGATCGCGGGCGAAATCGTTGCCAGGTCGCCGCCCGACGGGCACACGATCTATTTCATCGACATGACGACGCACGCGATCAACGCGACGCTCTACACGCGGCTGCCGTACGACTCGGTGAAGGATTTCACCCAGATCGCGATGGTGGCGCAGACGCCGCTGATCCTCCTCGTCCACCCGTCGCTGCCGGTGAAATCTGTCAAGGAGCTCATTGCATTCGCGAAGTCTCGTCCAGACCAGATCGTCTATGCTTCGTCCGGGAACGGCACGATCCTCCATCTGTCGGGCGAAACGCTGAAATCCATGGGCGGGATCAAGATGGTGCACGTGCCGTACAAGGGAAGCCCGCCGGCGGTGGCGGCGCTGCTCGGCGGGGAGGTCGCGGTGACCTTCTCCACCACGCCGCCCGCGCTGCCCCACGTCAAGGCAGGCAAGGTCCGTGCGCTGGGCGT
>JAHFRO010000011.1 GCA_023266245.1 Betaproteobacteria bacterium
ACGTGCCCGGGCGCACCGTCGCCGATCTCCAGAACGAAACCGTGCTGAGGCTTGCCCAGATCCCCAACATCGTCGGCATCAAGGACGCCACGGCGAACCTCGAGCGCGGCTCGGACCTGATCCGGCGCAAGCCGCGCGACTTCCGCGTCTACAGCGGGGACGACGCCACGGGACTCGCGCTGATGCTGCTCGGCGGCCACGGCGTGATCTCGGTCACCGCCAACGTCGCGCCGCGGCTGATGCACGAGATGTGCGCGGCCGCGCTCGCCGGCGAAGTGGCGAAGGCGCGCGAAATCAACCACCGCCTGCTGCCGCTGCACCGCCATCTCTTCGTTGAAGCCAATCCGATCCCGGTCAAATGGGCGGTGCAGCAGATGGGACTGATCAAGGGCGGCATCCGGCTGCCGCTGACGCCGCTGTCCGCGGCGTGCCACGAGCAGGTGCGCGAGGCGATGCGCCATGCCGGCATCCGCGTCGATGTAAGAGGAGGGCAATATGCCGCCGCGTGAGTCGGCACGCTATGCCCTGTGCCTGCTGCTCGGTATTGCGCTCGGAGCGTGCAGCGGGCTGCCCAGGATCGAAATCGAATCGAAGAAGATCGATTACAAGTCGGCGGGCAAGCTGCCGCCGCTGGAAGTTCCCCCCGACCTGACGCGCCCGAGCGCGGATGACCGCTACTCCGTCCCCGACATCAATCCCAAGGGCACGGCGACCTATTCCGAGTACAGCCGCGATCGCTCGGGCCAGCAGCGCGCCAGCACTTCGTACGTCCTGCCGGCACAGGATAATGCGCGCGTCGAGCGCGACGGCAACCAGCGCTGGCTGGTGGTGAAGGGCACGCCCGAGCAGGTGTGGCCGGCGGTCAAGGATTTCTGGCAGGAAACCGGCTTCATCGTCAATGTCGAGATACCCGAAGCGGGCGTGATGGAAACCGACTGGGCGGAAAACCGCGCCAAGATTCCCGATCCCGGGTTCATCCGAGGGATCTTGGGCAAGGTACTGGACCAGATGTATTCGACCAGCGAGCGCGACAAGTTCCGCACGCGGCTCGAGCGCGGCGGCGAGTCCGGCACCACCGAGATCTACATCAGCCACCGCGGCATGGAAGAGGTCTATACCTCGAGCTCGTCCGACAACAAAGATACCCGCTGGCAGCCGCGCCCGCCCGACCCCAATCTCGAAGCCGAGATGCTGCGCCGCCTGATGGTGCGCTTCGGCGTGCAGGAGGAGCGCGCCAAGTTGCAATTGGCCACCGGCGAGAGCGCGGCGCCGCGCGCGACGCTGTCGCGAGGGCCCGATGGCGGCACGCTCGCGCTCAACGAGCAGTTCGACCGCGCGTGGCGGCGCGTGGGGCTGGCGCTCGACCGCGTCGGGTTCACCGTCGAGGACCGCGACCGCTCCAAGGGGCTCTACTACGTGCGCTACATCGATCCGCAGATTGACAACAAAGCGCCGGAGAAGGGCAGCTGGCTGTCGAGATTCAAGTTCTGGGGCAGCAGCGAAAAGCCCAAGACCGAGCAGTACCGCATCCAGGTCAGGGACGCCGAACCAGGCAGCCAGGTCAACGTGCTCAACAAGGACGGCGCGCAGGAAAGCTCGGAGACCGCCTCGCGCATTCTTTCGCTGCTCTACGAGCAGTTGAAATGAGTGAAAAGTGAAAGGTGAAAAGTGAAACGTGAAAGACGCTGGTACGGTAAGCTGACACTAACTTTTCACATTTCACATCTCACGTTTCACCCCTAGATGCGCTTCGCATCATTGGGCAGCGGCAGCCAGGGCAATGCTCTCCTCATCGAAGCCGGTCGCACTCGCATCCTGCTCGATTGCGGCTTCGGCGTAACTGAAATCAACGCGCGGCTGGCACGGCTCGGACTCACCGCGGCCGATCTCGACGCGATCCTCGTCACCCACGAGCATGACGACCACGGCGGCGGCGTGGCGCGGCTCGCGCGCCGCTTCGACCTGCCGGTTCATCTCACTCACGGCACGCTCTCGGCGCTGGGCGGCGACGGGGCGGCGATACCCGAAGCGGTGCTGATCGACGGCCATGCGCCGTTCGCGATCGGCGACATCGAAGTGCGGCCGTACCCGGTGCCGCACGACGCGCGCGAGCCGGTGCAGTTCGTGCTGGGCGATGGCGCAGCGAGCCTTGGCGTGCTCACCGATACCGGAGAGGCGACCCCGCACATCGCGCAGATGCTGTCGGGGCTCGATGCGCTGGTGCTCGAGTGCAACCATGACCGCGACATGCTGGCGAACGGACCCTATCCGGCGCCGCTTAAGGAGCGCATCGCCGGCCGCTTCGGTCACCTCGACAATGACGCTGCGGCGCGGCTGTTGCGCGAGCTTGACTGCAGCCGGCTGCGGCACCTGATAGCAGCCCATCTGTCGCAGCAGAACAACACGCCGGAACTCGCGCGCGCCGCGCTCGCCCAGGCGCTCAACTGCGCGCCCGAGTGG
>JAHFRO010000123.1:0-4653 GCA_023266245.1 Betaproteobacteria bacterium
GGACGCCAAGACTACAGTGTTAAGTTTTGAGTGTTGAGTTTTGAGTTGGATGCGGCCTGGTTTTTGAACTCAACACTTAACACTCAGCATTCAACACTGATTTTCTCGCCGCCAAGACGCCAAGAATCCGAAGAGCAGACGGTTAACGTTCGGCGTCAGCCGCGCCCGCTTGTGGGCGTCGGCTGCACGCCGGGGTTGGGCGGGCCACGCAGCCACCCCGCTACCCGCTCACCCATCACGATGACCGTGAGATTTGGAACGGCGCGCGGAACCGACGGCATCACCGACGCGTCCACGACCCAGAGATTCTCAACGCCGCGGACGCGGCAATATTGGTCGACGACTGCACCTGCGTCGCCCTCCGGTCCCATGCGCGCCGTTCCAAGCGCGTGGCAATACGTCCCGATGTTTTCGAGGATATAGCTGCGGAGTCGATCATCAGAGCCGACGATCTCCTCGTCAAGACCGACAACGCCGTCGGACCCTCGCTTGAGCGGTTCGGAGCAGGCGACCCTCCAAGCAAGACGTGTCGCCAGCATGAGGCGCCGCATGTCCTCGGGATCGGCTCCGTAGTTGAGCTCGATCTGCGGCTGGACGTCAGGATCGGCGCTCATAAGGCGCATATGCCCATGCGCCCGCGGGAGCATGAGCGCGGCACGCAGCACGGCCACGACCGGGACTCCGGAAGCCGCAAGCAGGCCCGGCGTTCCGCTGATGTCCAGATGGGTCGTCATGACGACCTGCATGTCGTTGTTCTCGGGCGATCCTTCGGCGGTAAACGTTGCCGTCACCTGAAAGCGCGGATCGCGCCCCGGCACGCACTGGCCGGGTTTGGGCCTTAGGTAAAGGGGAACCGCAGCGTGGTCCCAAAGCTGCGCGCCTACGCCCGGAGCATCCACCCGCACCTCGATTCCGAGATCGCGCAGATCCTTCGCCGGCCCGATTCCCGACCGGAGCAGAATCGCTGGCGTCCCGATGGCTCCGGCAGAAAGCACAATGCTCTTTCCCGATACGACCACGCCGCCCGCCAACTCTACGCCGGCCGCACGGTCGCCAACGAACAACAGCTTCGACACGACGCTGCGGGGGCAAATGGTCAGATTGGGCCGCTTCCGAGCGGTTTCGAGATACCCGAGCGCGGTCGATATCCGGGTCGTATTCTCGCGATTCATGGGCCATGGGCCGACGCCGCTGGCGCCGCTCGCGTTGTGATCGTGTACGTCGTCGAACCCAGCCAGGCGGCAGGCGTCATAGAAGGCTCGCTGGATCGGGATGAGTTCGCTGTGCGCATAGCGGCTAATCGTGATCGGGCCGCTCCTGCCGTGCGCGTCGTCATGCCCAGTCGCGTCGGATTCAATGCTTTTGAAGAACGGCGCAACCCGCTCCCAGCTCCATTCCGGGTTGCCGCGCTTCGCCCAGACTGAAAAATCCTCGGGTCGTCCCCACTGCGCCGCCGCTGCGTTGATTGCCGAGGTGCCGCCGATGACCTTGCCCCGGCGGTAGGGGATGGTTCGGCCCGGCACCGGGATCGCCACGTAGTTCCAATCATGTTGCATGCCGGCGAGATTCCGGGAGTCAAGGAGATCAGGCGGCGTGTCGGACCTCGATGCGTAGTCCGGGCCAGCCTCGAGGAGTAGCACGGATAAGCCGGGATCCTCCGAGAGGCGCGCTGCGACGGCGGCCCCTGCCGATCCGGCACCTACGACGACGAGGTCATGCGGCATTCCGTCTTCCGCGACCGATAAGAAGACTCGTCAATGTATAGCGGCCCAACAAGATGTCGACACCCTAAATGTCGCTTTTAAAAGCCCCAGAAGTGGGGTGTAAAACAGCCGAGACGACTGTAACCAGTTGATTCAGACGGTATCAACTTTGTTATCCGTCACAATGTTGCAGGATATTAGACGCCTCCGGGAGGGCACTGTCCAACGGACCGCGTACTGACCGGCGACGATTGCGTCGATCACGCCGTACGAAAAAACGGGCACGCCTGCGTGCCCGTTTCAAACTCCCGTCTTTCCCGCCTTTACCCTCTGTGCTCTCTGTGGCTAATTGCTTTGGACTTGGTCCGCGTTTATCTGCGTTTATCTGCGGTTAAATCTTCACCGAGCGCAGGAAGCCCGCTCGCTCGCGCGCTCCCGCCATCATGAACGACAGGTCGGAGCCGCTGAGGATGAAGCGCATGCCGAACCCGATATATTTCTCCATGAGCTTGGGCTCGTAGACGCCGCCCATCCCCGGGAATTTGCCGTGCTTGCGGCACGCCGCGATCACCTTCTGGTAGGCGTCCTCGACCCCGGGCTCGGTGAACTTCCCCGGAATGCCCATCTCGGCGCAGAGATCGTTCGTGCCGATGAGCACTACGTCCACGCCCTGCACCGCCGCAATGGCGTCCGCGTTGGCGATGGCTTTCGGCGTCTCGAGCATCACCACGACCAGCGTTTCCTCGTTTACGAGCCGGGTCGCCTCGCCCACCGGCACGCTCCTGAATCCGAGCTGGGGCTGCGCGCCCGCGACCGAACGGTGGCCGAGCGGAGGATAGCGACAGGCGCGTGCGATGCGTTGCGCTTCCTCCGGCGTGTCCACGTGCGGCGCGACGATGCCCTGCGCACCAGCGTCGAGCAATCGGCTCGCGTGGTAATGCTCGTGTCCCGGCACGCGGACGATCGGGGTAATCCCGGCCGCGAGCGAGGCGAACGCGATTTGCGCGGCTGTTTCCACGTCGAGCGAGCCGTGCTCCATGTCGATGAACAGCCAGTCGAAATCGCAGGTCTTGGCGATGGTCGCGATGTCCACGGTGCGCGCCTGGCGCATGCCCATGCCGAGCGCGATGCCGCCGGACGCGAGCCGGCGCTTGGTATGGTTGGGGACGATGTCCATACGAACTCCACGATGGCGGGGAAGGCGCATTGTACTCGCAACCGGGGGCGCGAAGGATGAAGGCAGAAGGATGAAGGAAAACCTGAAACTAGGTCCCACTCACGTTCTGCGTTCTGCCTTCCGCCTTCTGCCTTCTGCCTTTTGTTTCTGCCTCTTATAATGGCGCATGGCCGCCATTAAAGTCCTGCCCGATCTTTTGATCAGCCAGATCGCGGCCGGCGAAGTTGTAGATCGTCCCGCCTCCGCCCTCAAGGAGCTGCTCGAAAACAGTCTCGACGCCGCGGGGCGTGAGGTTTCCGTCCAGCTCGCGGGAGGCGGCGCCAGGCTCATCAGGGTAAGCGACGACGGTTCCGGCATCGCGCGCGACGAGCTCAAGCTCGCCCTGTCACGCCACGCCACCAGCAAGATCGCCTCGCTCGAGGATCTGGAACGCGTGGCGACTCTGGGTTTTCGCGGCGAGGCGCTCGCGAGCATCGCGGCCGTCTCCCACCTCACCCTCACCAGCCGCCGCGCCGGAGACCAGCACGCCTGGACCATTGCCGCGAGCGGCGCCGAGCTCTCCAAGATCGCGCCGGCCGCGTCGGGGAGCGGCACCAGCGTCGAGATGCGCGATCTTTATTTCAACACCCCGGCGCGCCGCAGGTTTCTCAAATCCGAGGCAACCGAGTACGCCCACTGCGAAGAAGCGTTCAAGCGCATCGCGCTCTCGCGTCCGGAGGCCGGCTTCACGCTGCAGCATAACGGCCGGGCGCAATGGCATCTCAAGCCCCAGCCGCTGCGCGAGCGCATCGGCGCGCTGCTGGGCGAGGATTTCCACGCCGCGGCCCTCGCGCTCGACGAATCGAGCGCCGGGTTGCGGCTTCACGGAGCCATCGGGCTGCCGGCGCACGCGCGTGCCACGCGCGAGGCGCAGTATTTCTTTGTCAACGGCCGCTGCGTGCGCGACAAGCTCGCCGCTCACGCGATCCGCCAGGCCTACCAGGACGTGCTGCACCATGACCGCCATCCGGCCTTCGTGCTGTTCCTCGAGATCGAGCCCTCGCAGGTGGACGTCAACGTGCACCCTGCCAAGACCGAAGTGCGTTTCCGCGACGCGCGTGGCGTGCATCAGTTCATCTTTCACGCGCTTAACCGCGCGCTCGCGCAATCCGTCACCGGCGCGGGCGCCGAAGTTCGTCGCGGCGCAGGCGCCGCCGTTCCCGCGGCGGCGGTTGCCCGCACGGGGGGCGGCAGCATGGCGCTCGGGCTGGCCGAGCCCGCGGCGTTCTACGAGACGCTGTTCGGCGCGCGCCCCGTTTCGAACTCGGCGTTCGAGGCCGCACCAACGGAGCCTGCCGACGCGCCCCTCGGCTTCGCCCTGGCCCAGCTCGCCGGCGTCTTCGTGCTGGCGCAGAACCGGCACGGCCTGGTGATCGTGGACATGCACGCGGCGCACGAGCGCATCCTGTACGAAAAATTGAAAGATGCGCTCGAGGCACGCGCGATCCCGATGCAGCCGCTGCTGGTTCCGGTGAGTTTCGGCGCCGATCCGCTTGACGTGGCGACGGTGGAAGAGCACGGCGCCCTGCTGCACACCATAGGCTTCGACATTGCGGCGGCCTCGCCCACAGCGCTGATCGCGCGCGGGGTTCCGGCGCTGCTCGCGGATGCCGACGCCCGTCAGCTCACGCGCGACGTGCTCCACGAGATCCGCGAATACGGGGCGAGCCGCGTGCTCACCGAGCGGCGCAACGAGCTGCTCGCGACCATGGCATGCCACGCGGCGGTGCGCGC
>JAHFRO010000123.1:4753-6987 GCA_023266245.1 Betaproteobacteria bacterium
AGCGGCAAGACCGCGGTTGCCGCGCGGCTCGCGCGCGAGCTGCCGTGCGAGATCATCAGCGTGGATTCCGCCCAGATCTACAAGGGCATGGACATCGGCACCGCCAAGCCCGAAGCCGGGCTGCTCAAGCAGGTGACGCACCACCTGCTGGATGTCATCGAGCCGCATGAGAGCTACTCCGCCGCGCGCTTCCGCGACGATGCGCTGGCGTTGATGCGCGAGATTACCGAGCGCGACAGGATGCCCTTGCTGGTGGGCGGCACCATGCTCTATTTCAAGGCGCTGCTCGAAGGGCTCAACGAGCTGCCGGAAGCCGATCCGGTGATCCGCCTGGTGATCGACACGATGGCCGAGGAAGAAGGCTGGCCGGCGGTGCACGCCAGGCTCAGGCGCGTGGACCCGGAATCCGCGGCGCGGCTCGATCCCAACGATGCGCAGCGCATCCAGCGCGCGCTCGAGGTCTATTACATCACCAGCAAGCCGATGTCGAATCTGCTGAAGAAGCCGAAATACGTCTACTTCCCCTACACCCCGATCAAGGTCGCGCTGGTTCCAAGCGACCGCGAGGCGCTGCACGAGCGTATCGCGCGGCGTTTCGAGGCCATGATCGAGCTCGGGCTGGTGACGGAACTCAAGAAACTGCGCGAAGAGTACGGGCTGGAAGCAGGCATGCCCTCGATGCGCTGCGTGGGCTACCGCCAGGCGTGGGATTACCTCGATGGCAGGATCGATCTCGCGGGGCTGCGCGAGCAGGGCATCGCCGCCACCCGCCAGCTCGCCAAGCGCCAGCTCACCTGGCTGCGCTCGATGGACGGCGTGACGGAATTCGACTGCCTGGCGGAGGACGTCGCCGACCTCGTGCTCGAGTACCTGCGGCGTGAGCTGGAAGCGCTCGTCGTGAGCGGCTAGCCGTTCGCCCGTTCTATCGGTCCCGCGAGGTCATGTACCTCATCCTCTCCGCGACGGTCTTGAGCAGCGATGCTCCGAACCCGGGGTTGGTTTTCACGAGACTCAGGAAATCGTTGCGGTTGATCGCCAGCAAGGAGCAGTCGGTTTCGGCCACGGCGCTGGCGACACGAGGGAACTGGTCGACCAGGGCCATCTCGCCAAAGACGCCGCCGGGCCCGATTCTTTCGACGATCCTGGACTGTAGGGAAACCGCAACGGTGCCTTCCAGCACCACGTACATGAATACCCCCGCCTCGCCTTCCCTCATGATGACCTTATGCACGGGGCAATGGACGGGAGGGCGGTCCTGCAACTCGCGCACCAGCTCAGCCACAAATTTCCTGTCGAAAACGCTGCATTCGCGCCATCTGTCCTCGTCCGGCAGGGCCTTGCTGATGCTCAACCTGGCGATGGTCAGGCGCAGGCGGTTGATCATGATATTCATGAGCATGAGCGCGAATTCCGGCATCCTCTGAATGGCGCTCTGGAACTGCCTTGCCTCGAGGGAAATGACGCGGCACGCCGTTTTCGCCACCGCCGTGGCAGTACGGGGCTGCTGGCTTACCACGGCCATCTCTCCGATGATTTCGCCCTCCCTGACGATGTCGATGACCTTTTTCCCGCGGATCAGGCCGACCTCACCTTCCAGCAGGAAATACATCTTGTCGCCTTTCTGATTTTCCACGATGAAGGACTCGCCTTGGGATACGCTCTCGGCCCTCCCGGCAAACTTGAAGAATTCCCACGCGATGGCCGGGTCGTAGATCGGGCTTTTCGCGGGCCGTGTAAAGTCAAGGTCTTCCATGTCCGCTCGGTCAGCAATCACTACTCACCACTCACGACTCACCCTTTCGAGTCCCGAGCCCCGAGTCCCTGGTCCCGCTTATTCTGGTCCCCCTTGCGCCTCACCTGGGCTTCGGCCCAGCCCTTCGCAAAGGTGATTCTCACCCCCTGGCCGGCGGCAAGCCGGGCGGCGTCGCGCACGATCCTGCCCTCGGCGGTCTCGGTAATGCTGTAGCCGCGCTCCAGCACCGACCGCGGGTTGAGATGCTTGAGATGCGCTTCCAGGTGCTTTAGCAGCGTGGCGGCGGCTTCGACCGGCCGCCGCGCCGCTTCCCGCAACCGGCGCGCGAGATCCACGGCCTCGCGCGCCAGCGCTGCAACGTCGGGCGCGGCGGCGGCAAGCCGTAATCCGCACTCCCGCACCTGCCAGCCGCCGTCGTCGAGCTCGCGCTGCCACGCGCCCGTGAGCCGGCTCGCGAAATGGCGCAACTCGGCCTGCTGGT
>JAHFRO010000042.1 GCA_023266245.1 Betaproteobacteria bacterium
CGATCTCGGTGGCCTCGCTCGCTTCCTGCCGCTTCACCAGCCCCAGCAGGTAGACCACGTTGTTCTCGGTGACCACTTTGACGTGCAGGGGATTGAACTTCTGGGCATCCACGAACCGCGCCTTTACCTTAGAGGTGAGAATCGCGTCGTTGGTGCGGACGGTAAGCGAGCTCACACCGGCGATGATGAGCTCGTTGTAGACGCCGCGCACGTTTTCCACCCCGCGCGCGATGCGCTCGACGTCCGCTTTGGCCGCGCCGTCCGGCACTTCGCCGGTGAGCAGCGCCATGCGGTTGAAACTGGTCACATTGATGTGCACGCCCTCCTTGAAGCGTTCGCCGATGCGGTTGGAAGTCTTGAACTCGATGCCCTGGTCCTCGGTCATGGTGCCGACGGTGCGGCGGTCTTCCGCGACCAACACCCCGGTCACGGCGGCGCCGCCCACCACCATCGGTGCGCAGCCATGGATGAGCGGTAGGATTGCAAGCAGCCCGAAAATCGCCTGTCGCATCATTCAACTCCCAGTAAAAGACAATCGATTGCGTCGCACAGACAGTGCAACGTCAGCAGGTGCACTTCCTGGATGCGCGCCGTGCTTTGCGCCGGCACGCAGATGTGGATGTCGGCGGGCAGCAGGACCTCGCCCAGCTTGCCGCCGTTGCGTCCGGTCAGGGCGACCACCGCCATCTGGCATTCGTGGGCGGCGTGCGCCGCGGCGACCACGTTGCGCGAGTTGCCGCTGGTCGAGATCGCGAGCAGCAGATCGCCGGCATGACCGAGTGCGCGCACCTGCTTGGAGAACACCTGCTCGAAGTCATAATCGTTGGCGATCGAGGTGAGCGTAGAGGTGTCGGTGGTGATCGCCATCGCCGCCAGGCCCGGCCGCTCCATTTCGAACCGATTCAGCATCTCCGCCGCGAAATGCTGCGCATCGGCGGCGGAGCCGCCGTTGCCGCAGCTCAGAATCTTTCCGTCCTGCTTCAGGCACTGCACCATGCGCTCGGCGGCCGCGGCGATCGGCCCGGCGAGCGCGTCCATCGTCTGCAGTTTGAGATGCGCGCTTTCGGAAAAGTTCTCGCTGATGCGCGTGATGAGATCCACTTGACGGAACCATTATAGGGCAGCCGTTATTCTACCGACGACCGCCGTCTTCACCAAACGCATTCGCGATCCACTCGATCTCGGGCTGTTCACCGCGCAGCAGCACCACGTCGAAGCGGGAGGGACAATCCCGGCCCGCGGCGGCGAGATAGTGTCGGGCGGCGGCGACAAGCCGCCGGCGCTTGGCCGCGGTGATGCTCTCGGCCGGCCCGCCGAAATCTTCCGATTTGCGCGCGCGCACCTCGACGAACACCAGCGTGGCGCCGCTCTCCACGATGAGGTCGATCTCGCCGAAGCGGCAACGGTAATTGCGCGCCACGATCTTCAGCCCCTGGCGCCGGAGGAACGCGGCGGCGAGGTTTTCGGCGGAATCGCCGCGCCGGATCATGGGCGCACTTCGACGGAGACCGCCAGCTTGCCCTGGTTGAACTGTGCGGCGGTCAGCGTGCGGGCGAAATGGTGGTCGCGGCCCAGCCTCAGCCTGCCGGTCACGCCGTCGAGCGTGGTTTCAGGCTTGCCCGCGAGCAATGCCTGAGCGACGCGAAAGGCGTCGATGCCGAGCGCGTAGAAGCGGTCGAGCACGACGGCGTCGCGGTAGTCCGGCCGCGGATAGACCATCACCGCCGGGTGATCGGGCTGCAGCAGCCATGGCATGTCGAGGAAGCGCACGCCGGCCAGATCGAACCCCGCAAGCGGCCCGACATTGCCGGGATGCACCTGCGAGGTCGCGTAGAGCGCGAGCGGGTCGAGATAGGGCCGGGCGAGACGCGCGCGCGGGAAATCGAGCGCGAGAAACGCCATATCGGCGAGTTCCAGGCCCGCGGCCTGTTTGAGGCGGGCGAGGCCCGCTGGATCGCTGGTGAAGGCGAACTCCATCACGTGCGCGCCGCCGAGGCGCGTGAATTCCTCGACGAATGCCTGGTGGATGCGTTTCATGAGCGGGGTCTCGCCGTTGACGGTGAGCGCGTTGCGGCGGCCCTCCTGGTGGGCAAGCCGCGCCACCTGGCGCGCCTCGGCCTCCGCCTGCAGGCTGAGCATGTAGAGATTGACGGGCAGCCTGGCGCTGCTCTCCGGCACGTTGAGCGCCAGCGTGGGAACGGGAACCGGGCCGTCGGCGATCGCCGTAACGCCGTCGCGCGTGAGCGGGCCGACCACGAGACGGGCGCCGGTGGAAAGCGCATGGCGGTAGGCTTCCACGCTGTGGCGCGCGTCGTCGCCCACGGCGTAGATGCGCAGCGGCAGCGGCGCGCGGCCCTGGACCTTGGCCGCGGCCAGAAAGCCGTTCTTCACCGCCTCGGCATGGCGGCCGAACGCGTCCGAATTGAGCGGCAGCAGCAGCGCGATATGCGGATTCTCGAATTCCGCGTCGGGTGTGGCGGAACCGGGGAGCAGCGGCGACGGTGCCCTGAGCGCCGGCGGCGGCGGAGCGCGCGAGCTGGTCGCCGCTTCGCTGGCCAACGCGGGAGTGCCCCCGTATAGTATCGCCGCAGCCAAGGGCACAACGAGCCAGCAATGGGGCACGCCGCAGCGCATGGGGAAGCCGACAGGGAACGGAGAGCGACATTATATGTAGTGGCCACCCCGATTGGAAACCTGCGCGACATCGGCCTGCGGGCGCTCGACGTGTTGAAGAGCGTGGACGCGGTGGCGGCGGAGGACACGCGGGTTACCGGGCGGCTGCTCTCCCACTACGGCATCGCCAAGCGCCTCATCGCAGTCCACGAGCACAATGAAAAGCGCGCCGTGAAGCAGGTGCTGGCGCTGCTCGGCGCCGGAAAATCGCTGGCGCTCACGTGCGACGCCGGCACGCCGGCGATCTCCGATCCGGGCGCGCTGCTGGTCGCCGCGGTGCGCGAAGCCGGCTACGCAGTGACCCCGGTTCCCGGCGCGAACGCGGCGATCGCCGCGCTCTCCGCCGCGGGCCTGGCCACGCCGCACTTCCTGTTCTACGGGTTCCTGCCGGCGCGTGCGGCCGAACGCCGGCGCGAGCTCGAGCGGCTCGTCGCGCTGCCATACCCGCTGGTGTTCTACGAGGCGCCGCACCGCGTCGTCGAGAGCCTCGCCGACCTGCGCGAAGCGCTGGGGGAGGAACGCCGCGTCGTCATCGCGCGCGAGCTCACCAAGCTCTTCGAAACCGTCGCAAGCTGCCGGCTCGGCGAAGCCGTCGAGTGGCTCGAGGAAGATGCGGACCGCCTGCGCGGCGAGTTCGTGCTGATCGTCGAGGGCGCGCAAACGCCTGCCCCTGATCTCGACCGCGCGCGGCGCACCCTGGAAACGCTGCTCGCGGAACTGCCGCTCAGCCGGGCGGTGGACCTCGCGGTGAAGCTCACCGGCGGCAGGAAGAACGAGCTCTATAAGCTCGCGCTGGATCTGAAAAAGCGTGATTCGTGAGTGGTGATTCGTGAATCGACGAGAGCGCAGTGCCCGCCTTCGACTCACGACTCACGATTCACGACTCACGATTTCCCGGTTACCATTCACGCAGTCATGAAGCGCATCACCATCATCCGCCCCGACGACTGGCACCTGCATCTGCGCGACGGCGAGCACCTGCGCGCGGTGCTGCCGGACAGCGCGCGGCGCTTCGCCCGCGCCATCGTGATGCCCAACCTCAAGCCGCCGGTGACCACCACCGAGCTGGCGCTCCAGTACCGCGAACGCATCCTCGCCGCGCTGCCGGCGCTCGCGCGTTTCGAGCCGCTGATGACGCTCTACCTCACCGACAGCACGCAGCCCGGGGAGATCGCAACAGCGCGCTCGAGCGGCAGGGTGCACGCGATCAAGTACTATCCCGCGGGCGCGACCACGCACTCGGACGCCGGCGTGACCGATCTCAGGAAGTGCCATCGCGTGTTCGAGGCGATGGAGGAGAGCCGCATGCCGCTGCTGGTGCACGGGGAAGTCACCGACCCGGCGGTGGACGTGTTTGACCGCGAAAAAGCGTTCATCGAGCGCTCGCTCGCTCCGCTCGTCGAGCGCTTCGCCGGCCTGCGGGTGGTGATGGAGCACATCACCACGCGCGAGGCGGCCGAGTTCGTCGCGTCCGCTCCGCCGCGGGTTGCGGCGACCATCACCGCGCACCATCTGCTGCTCAACCGCAACGCGCTGTTCACGGGCGGCATCCGGCCGCACCATTACTGCGTGCCGGTGCTGAAGCGCGAGGAACACCGGCAGGCGCTGATCCGGGCGGCGGTGAGCGGCAGCCCCAAGTTTTTCCTCGGCACCGACAGCGCGCCGCACGCGCGCCACACCAAGGAGACGGACTGCGGCTGCGCCGGCATCTACACCGCGCACGCCGGCATCGAGCTCTACGCCGAAGCCTTTGCCGCAGCGGGTGCGCTGGAGAAGCTGGAAAACTTCGCGAGCCGCCATGGGGCGGAGTTCTACGGACTGCCGGTGAACCGCGACACCGTCACGCTGGTGGAGGAGACGTGGCGCGTGCCGCACCAGGTCGCGTTCGGGGCCGATGCGCTGGTGCCATTGCGCGCCGGCGGCAGCGTCGCGTGGAAACTCGTGTAAGCGCCGTTCGGACTCGCTCGTTATAGTGGGTGATGGATCGAGCCGACGAACATCTACCAGCCTCGGATCCGCTCCACCACTCAAAATTGACGCTGCCGCCGGGCGACCTGTGGGTCTTCGGTTACGGGTCACTGATGTGGGACCCGGGGTTTCCGTATGTGAAATGGGCGCCCGCATTGGTCTACGGCTACCACCGCGCGCTGTGCATCTATTCAAGCCGCTGGCGTGGCACACCGGAGCGTCCCGGCCTGGTGCTGGGGCTGGACCGCGGCGGCGCGTGCCGCGGCATCGCGTTCCTGGTCGCGGCGGCCGATGTCACCATCGCGCTCGAAGGGCTGTGGGCGCGCGAGATGCGGCGCCGCGTATACCAGCCGCGCCTGCTGCGCGCACGGCTGCCCGACAAGCAAGCCCGGGTCCTTACCTTCGTGGCTGACCCGCGGCTTTCGGGTTATGCGGGGAGGTTGTCGATCGGGCAAACCGCGCAACGGGTAGCGACCTGCTGTGGTGCGCGCGGACCGAACGTCGAGTACCTGGAGCGCACCCTCGCGCATCTCGCGGAACTCGGCGTGCGCGACCACAATCTGCTGGGTGTGCTGGCCGCGGTCCGGGCGCTACGCTCGCGCAGCGGCAGCTGACGCGCCCCGCAGGGCACGGGCAGGCAGCGAGACTATCCCGGTTTACGGGAACGCCGGAATGGTCGGTTCGAAACCGCCTGCCACGGCCTCGGGATGGCGGCGCGCGACCAGATCCGAGATCTCCTGGACGCGGCGCATCGGCACATCCACCATCATCAGCACTTTGCCCTGCTCGATGAAGGGGTGAAACGCCTTGAGTTTGGAGTTGGGCACGGCACTCGCCGCCATGCTCGAGGCCCAGGTGCCGAACAGCGCTCCGAGCAGCGCCGCGATCAGCACGGCGACGAGTTGCAGCGACACGCCCTCCGGCGGAAACAGCACCACCAGTACGCCGCCGATGGTGCCGGCGATGCCGCCGATCACCATGCCGAGCTGCGCGCCGTGCACGATGTCGGTCTTCTGCAGCACGTTTGCCTCGGGCAGATCCGGCGGCAGTGCGCCGCGTTTGGCGAGAAAGTGGATGTGCTTCACCTCGATGCGCGTGAGCAGCATTTCGTCGAGCATGCCACGCGCGCTCTCGCTGTCGGGCAGCACGAAATAGAGTCGGCGTCGCATCAACATGAGACCCTCCAGGAGTTTGTCGGACTTTCGCCCGACAAACTCCTTGGGCAAAACTGCCTGACAACTGGGGATAAGCCTAAACCAAACGAGCCCTCTTTGCCCACCGTTGAAGAAGGGACGGGGATCGAGTTCATGTCTCTGTAGTCCTTTTTTTACCGTTTTCTTGCAGGCTGTTTCGCGTTAGGAGTTTGACGAAACAAACTCCGACAAACTCCTCGGCTCTTGCGGTTAGAACGCCGCCGCCGGGCCAGAGTTTCGGACGACAATACGCGCGGCGGGCAGTGAGTGCAACTTCCGCCGCGCGGACTCCCCGAAGGAGTAAAATCAGCACTGGAAGCCGGCCAGACAGCCGCTGCGTGCGGAGCAAGCGAGCCTAATCGATGGTTCGTACCGCGCGGAGAGGAAAGTCCGGGCTCCATAGGGTAGGGTGGCGGCTAATCACCGCCCGCCGTGAGGCGAGGAACAGGGCCACAGAGACGAGACCGCCGATGGCCTGCTCCTCGGACTTCGCCGCCGCAAGGCGGCAAAGTCTCGAAAAAATGGGTAGGGCGCGGAAACGCTTCCTTCACCAGGGCGCAGGATCAGGTAAGGGTGAAACGGTGCGGTAAGAGCGCACCGCGTCCGCCGTGAGGCGGATGGCGAGGCAACCTCCACCCGGAGCAACACCAAATAGGCAAGCGATGACGTGACCCGCCGAGCTTGCGGGTAGGTGGCTTGAGCCCTGGAGCAATTCAGGGCCTAGAGGAATGGCTGTCAGGGGCCGCGAGGCCCTTACAGAACCCGGCTTATCGGCCGGCTTCCACCCTCATCCCTTCAAGTTTTTTCAATCCCGCTGTTGCTGTCCCGCAACAGCTACCGTTTCCCCTGTATCGGGCGTATTCAGCCAGGCCATACTTAAAGTGTTACTTTCGCTTCCATTTTTATCACACTGTTTTTAATGGTTAATTAGCAGTAGAATCAATGCTAAAAATGCGCCTCAATTATACCACATAAGTCTTTGTCCTAAAAAAAGAAACCGGCTCGGTCGCCCTTGACCGTCCACCCTCTTTTCAATATAGTGGGGAGAAGTGGATAAAAGTGGGACAAAGTGTCATTCCATTGTCAGGGAGGGCGCTGTTGCCCACGAGGTAAGGGGGACTCGTGTTTCGCGGCGTCGCGCAACTCAATCTCGACAGCAAAGGCAGGCTCGCGGTGCCTGCCAGGTATCGCGACGCTTTGCTCATGCGCTGCAGCGGTCATCTGGTGGTCACTGCGGACTCCGACCGCTGCCTGCTGATCTATCCGCTTCCCGACTGGGAGCCCATCGAACAGAAGCTGATGGCGCTCTCGAGCTTCAACGCCCAGATACGCGAGCTGCAGCGGCGACTGGTCGGCTACGCCGAGGACGTACAGATGGACGCGACCGGACGCATCCTGGTGCCGCCTGCGCTGCGGCACTTTGCGCAGCTCGAAAAAAACGTGGTGCTGGTCGGGCAGGGCAGCAGGTTCGAGCTGTGGAACAAGGATAACTGGGAACAGCTGTTGGACAAGGCCGGCGGTTTCGGCACGGGCGGGTTGCCGCCTGAGCTGGAGGGCTTCTCCTTGTGAGCGGGGGCTCACATACCGCGGTCCTGTTGGAGCAAGCAGTAGAGAGTTTGAATGTGCGCAGTGACGGGCTCTACGTCGACTGCACGTTCGGGCGCGGGGGGCACAGCCGGCTGATACTGGCGCGGCTGGGCCACGCGGGGCGGCTGATCGCGCTCGACCGCGATCCGCAGGCGGTGGCCGCGGGAGGAGAGATTGGAGACGAGCGTTTTCGCATCCTGCACGGCCGGTTCAGCCGGCTCGCCGAGCTCGCCGCGCGGGCGGGCGTTACGCGGGTGGACGGCATCCTGCTCGATCTCGGCATGTCCTCGCCGCAGCTCGACGACCCAAGCCGCGGCTTCAGCTTCCGTTACGACGCGCCGCTCGACATGCGCATGGACCCGAGCGGCGGCATCACTGCTGCAGAGTGGCTCGCGCACGCGCCCGAGCCGGAAATCCGGGAGGTGATAAGAAACTATGGCGAAGAACGGTTTGCTAAACAGATTGCAACAGCGATTGTTGCGGCTCGAGCGCGGGGACCTGTTGGCACCACACGAGAACTTGCCGCGCTCGTGGCAAAAGCCATTCCCACGCGCGAGCCACAGCAGGATCCGGCGACGCGCACGTTTCAAGCTATACGGATTCACATCAATCAGGAGCTTGAGGAGTTGTCGCTAGTCCTGCCGCAGTGCGTGGAACTCCTGAAGCCCGCGGGGCGTCTGGTGGTGATCAGCTTCCACTCGCTCGAGGACCGCATCGTCAAACGCTTCCTGCGCAGCCACGCCCGCGCTGACCGGCTGCCGCTACGGCTGCCGGTGCGCGAGCGCGAGCTGGCCCGGCCCCGGCTGCGGCTCGTTGGCCGCGCGGTGCAACCCGCCGCCGCCGAAGCCGCGGCCAACCCGCGGGCGCGCAGCGCCGTGATGCGCGTCGCCGAGAAGCTGCTGGAGGCGGAGTAATGGTGCGGGTGAACCTCATCCTGCTCGCGCTACTGATCGCCTGCGCGCTGGCGCTCGTCACCTCCCAGCACCAGGCGCGCAAGCGCTACGTCGAGCTGCAGAAGGAGCAGGATCTCGCCAAGCAGCTCGAGGTGGAATGGGGCCAGCTGCAGCTCGAGCAGAGCACCTGGGCGATGCACGCGCGCGTGGAAAAGATCGCCGCCCGGGCGCTCGGCATGCGCGTGCCGCCGCCCTCCCGCATCCAGGTGGTGCCGTCCGCCGCGGCGGAGGGAAAACCATGAGCCCCGCCGCCCATCCGCAGCTCATGCTCAGGCTGCCGGTGTGGCGCTCGCGGCTGCTGCTCGCGCTGCTGCTCGCCTGGTTCGTGGCGCTCGCGACGCGTGCCCTGTATCTGCAGGGTTTGCACAATGACTTCCTGCAGCAGAAGGGCGAGTCGCGCTACTCGCGCGTGATCGAGATCAGCGCCACGCGCGGCAGGATCGTGGACCGCAACAACGAGCCGCTCGCGATCTCCACCCCCGTGGAGTCGGTGGCGGCGAGCCCGGCGGACGTCGAGATCACCCCGGAACAACTGGCGCGGCTCGCCCGGCTGCTGGAAGCGGACGCGCAAGAGCTCGAGCGCAAGCTCGCCGATTCCAAGCGCGAGTTCGCCTATCTCAAGCGGCAACTCCCGCCGGAGGAGGCGGCGCGGGTCGTGGCGCTGGGCATCCCCGGTGTGTTCCTGCAGCGAGAGTACCGCCGCTATTACCCGGCGGGAGAGGTGACGGCGCACCTCATCGGCTTCACCGATGTGGACGATAAAGGGCAGGAAGCGCTCGAACTCGCGTTCGAGCACAGGCTCGCCGGCAAGCCGGGCAGCCGGCGCGTGATCAGGGACCGGCTCGGGCAAATCGTGGAGGACATCGAGAGCATACGCACGCCGCAGAACGGGAGCACGCTCATGCTCTCGATCGACGCCAGGCTCCAGTACCTCGCTTACCGCGAGCTGAAGGCCGCGGTGGCGGCGCACCGCGCCCGGGCCGGAGGCATCGTGGTGCTCGATGTGGCGAGCGGAGAGGTGCTGGCGATGGCCAATGTGCCCTCGTTCAACCCCAACAACCGCGGCAAGCTCGATCCGCGGCGCACCCGCAACCGCGCGGTGACCGATCTGTTCGAACCGGGCTCGACGCTCAAGCCCTTCACCGCGGCGGCGGCGCTGGAAGCCGGCACGGTGATTCCGGAGAGCGTGATCCAGACCGCCCCCGGGCAGTTCGCCATCGGCGACCGTGTAATACACGACGCGCACCCGCAGAGCGCGTTGACGGTCGCCCAGGTGATCCAGAAGTCCTCCAACATCGGCGCCGCCAAGATGGCGCTCGGTCTGAAAGCGGAGACGCTGTGGAACCTGTTCCACCGGGTCGGCTTCGGCGTGCCGCCGCGCTCGGGTTTCCCGGGCGAGGTGTCGGGCAAGTTGCGCGCGCATGCGAGCTGGCGCCCGATCGAGCAGGCGACCCTGTCCTACGGTCACGGCATTTCGGTATCGCTGCTGCAGCTCGCGCGCGCCTACCTCATCTTCGCGACCGACGGCGAAATCAAGCCGGTGACGCTGGTAAAGCGCGAAGCGCCCGCGGAGAGCGTACCGGTGATATCACCCGCGACCGCGCGGCAGGTGCGCAAGATGCTGGAGATGGCGGCGCAGCCGGGCGGCACCGCGCTGCGCGCGCAGATCACGGGCTACCGCGTCGCCGGCAAGACCGGCACCGCGCACAAGCTCGAGGGCGGGGGCTACGCCCCGGACAAGTACGTCGCCGCGTTCGTCGGTTTTGCGCCGGCATCCAGACCGCGGCTGATCGTGGCGGTGATGATCGACGAGCCCTCGGCCGGCCAGCACTACGGCGGCACCGTGGCGGCGCCGGTGTTCGCGCAAGTGGCGGCGGGCGCGTTGCGGCTGCTGGCGGTGCCGTACGACGCCCCGGTCGACAACGTGGTGCTGCCGCCGCCCGATGCGCCCGAGATCAAGGAAGAGGTGTGAAAGCGGGATTCGGGATTCAGGATTCGGGATTCAGGAAAAGCGCAAGCGCGATTTCCCAGTCCACTTTGCGCGCAATCGACGCGCTCGGCGTGAAAAGGCTCGTTTCCGACAGCCGACAGGTCGGGCTTGGCGACACCTTCGTCGCCCACCCCGGGCAGTCGCGCGACGGGCGCGCCTACATCGAGCAGGCGATCGCAAACGGCGCCGCCAGCGTACTGTGGGAAAGCGCCGGCTTCGCGTGGAACCCGCAGTGGCGGGTACGCCACCTGGGCATCAGGGATCTGCGCCGGCACGCCGGCGAGATCGCGAGCCGCGTCTACGCCCGGCCGAGCAGCAGGCTGTGGGTGATCGGGGTGACCGGCACCAACGGCAAGACCACCTGCAGCCAGTGGATCGCGCAGGCGCTCACCCGCACCGGCCGCAAGTGCGCGGTGATCGGCACGCTCGGCTACGGCATGCGCGCCCCGCTCAAACCGATCGTCAACACCACGCCGGACGCGCTGTGGCTGCAGGCCCAGCTCGCGGAGTTCACGCGGCGCGGCGCGCAGGCGGTGAGCATGGAGGTGTCCTCGATCGGGCTCGACCAGGACCGCGTCGCGAGCGTCGAGTTCGACGTCGCGCTGTTCACCAACCTGTCGCGCGATCATCTCGACTACCACCGCACCCTACGGCGCTACCGCGAAGCGAAGGCGCGGCTGCTCGCCTGGGAATCGCTGAAGCACGCGGTGGTGAATCTCGACGACGATTTCGGCCGCGAGCTCGTGCGCCGGATCCGGCGGCCCGGGCTGAACGTCATCGGCTATGGGTTCGGTGGCGCACGCGGGACACGAACTGCGCGCGTGGCGGGAACCCGTCTCGCCACCGGCGCGCACGGCGTGTGCTTCGATGTCCGGACCCCGTGGGGAAGCGCGCGCGTGGCGAGCCCGGTGCTCGGGCGGTTCAATGCGTCCAACCTGCTCGGCACGCTGGCGGTGCTGCTCGCGAGCGGGGTGACGCTGCGCAAGGCGGCGGCCGCGCTGGCGCGGCTGAAGCCGCTCCCGGGCCGCATGCAGCGGCTCGGTGGCGGCGCGCAGCCGCTGGTCGTCGTCGATTACGCGCACACGCCGGATGCGATGAGGCAGGCGCTGCTCACGCTGCGCGAGCTGATCGCCAGTCACGAGTCGCTGGTCGCGGGTCGCGGGTCGAAAGCAGGAAAGGTGGGAAATCAAGACTCGAGACTCGGGACTCGGGACTCGAGACTGATTTGCGTGTTCGGCTGCGGCGGCGATCGTGACCGCGGCAAGCGCCCGCTGATGGGACGGGTCGCCGCGCGGCTTGCCGATCGCGTGATCGTCACCTCGGACAACCCGCGCAGCGAGGATCCGCACGACATCATCGACGACATCGTCGATGGCGTGCGCGACATCAACCGGGAACTCGTGATCGAGGCCGACCGGCACAACGCCATCCACCATGCGATCGCGAGCGCGCGCCGCGGCGACATCGTGCTGGTGGCCGGCAAGGGGCACGAGGATTACCAGGAGATCCGCGGCGTGAGGCACCCGTTCTCGGATGCCGCGGTAGCGAGGGAGGCGCTGCAAGCGCTATGACGATGATGCGCCTGTCGGAAGCTGCACGCGCGATCTCCGCCGAGTTGCGCGGAGAGGACCGCGAGTTCGAGGCCGTCTCCACCGACACGCGTACGCTCGCACCGCGCGCGCTGTTCGTGGCGTTGAAGGGCGAGCGCTACGACGGCCATGACTTCCTCGCGCAGGCGGCGCAGCAACAGGCCGCGGGCGCGCTCGTCCAGGATTCGGGATTCGGGATTCGGGATTCAGGGGCCAAGCTGCCGCTGCTCGTCGTCGAGAACACGCGCCTCGCTCTCGGCACGCTCGCGGCTTACTGGAGAAGCAGGTTCAGGATGCCGCTGGTCGCGCTGACCGGCAGCAACGGCAAGACCACGGTGAAGGAGATGCTTGCATTGATCCTGCGCGCAGCCGTTCAGGCCGAGTCCCGAGTCCCGAGTCCCGAGTCCCACGTTCTCGCCACGCGCGGCAATCTCAACAACGACATCGGCGTGCCGTTGACGCTGCTCGAGTTGAGATCCGGCCACCGCTACGCGGTGGTCGAGATGGGCATGAACCACGCCGGGGAGATCCGCTATCTCACCCGGCTCGCCGCGCCGGATGTCGCGCTCATTACCAATGCCGGCCCGGCGCATATCGAGTTCCTCGGTTCCGAGGATGCGATCGCGCGCGCCAAGGGCGAGATCTTCGAGGGGCTGAAAGCGGGCGGCACGGCGGTCATCAACGCCGACGACCGGTTCGTCGCGCTGTGGCGCGGGCTTGCCGCGGACCGCAAGGTGGTGGACTTCGGCATCGAACGCAAGGCGGCCGTGACCGCGACTTACGCGCTGCGCTACCTCGAGAGCGAGATCGTGGTGAAGACCCCGCTCGGCGAGGCCGCCACGGTGCTCAAGGCGCCGGGCGTGCACAACGTGCGCAACGCGCTCGCCGCCAGCGCCGCTGCGGTGGCGCTGCAGGTGCCGGCGCCCGCCATTGCCAAGGGGCTCGCGCGCTTCGCCGGACTCAAGGGACGGCTGCAGAAGAAAGCGGGGCTCAACGGCGCCACGCTGATCGACGACACCTACAACGCCAATCCGCAGTCAGTGCGCGCCGCCATCGCGGTGCTGGCGCAGGCGCCGGGCAAGAAGCTGCTGGTGCTCGGCGACATGGGCGAGCTGGGGGCGGAGGCGGCCGCGATGCACGTCGAAGTCGGGGACTTCGCGCAACGCTCGGGGATCGACCGGATATTCACGCTGGGCGAGCTCTCGGCGCATGCGGCGCGCGCATTCGGCGCGGGCGCGCGGCATTTCACGCGCATCGAGGACCTGCTCGCCGAAGCCGAGAACGCGCTTGCACCGGGTGTGACGGTGCTGATCAAGGGCTCGCGCTTCATGCGGATGGAACGCGTCGTGAAAAGTTTCGAGTCACGAGTCACGAGTCACGAGTCACCATGAAAACCAGGTTCCGACCCGCGACCTGCGATCCGCGACCCGCGACTGCGGAGGCCGCATGCTGCTAGAACTGGCGCAATGGCTGGCGAAGGACATCCACGCCTTCAACGTGTTCAACTACATCACGCTGCGCGCGGTGCTGGCGTGCCTCACCGCGCTCGTCATCTCCTTCATCATCGGACCGACGATGATCCGCAGGCTCACCACCTACAAGATCGGGCAGGCGGTGCGCGACGATGGGCCGCAGTCGCACCTCGCCAAGGCCGGCACGCCTACCATGGGCGGGGCGCTGATCCTGGCCGCGATCACCATCACGGTGCTCCTGTGGGCGGATCTGCAGAACCGCTTCATGTGGATCGTGCTGTGGGTGATGCTCGCCTTCGGGGCGATCGGCTGGGTGGACGACTACCGCAAGGTGGTGGAGCGCGATCCGAAAGGGCTGTCCGCCAGGGCCAAGTTCTTCTGGCAGTCGGTGGTAGGCGTCACCGCCGCCTGCACCATCGCGTTCTCCACCAATCTGCCGGCGCAGACCGCGTTCATCGTGCCGTTCTTCAAGCAGGTCGCCTATCCGCTCGGCGCGCTCGGCTTCATCGTCATGACCTATTTCGTGATCGTCGGCGCGAGCAACGCGGTGAACCTCACCGACGGGCTGGACGGGCTCGCGATCATGCCGACCGTAATGATCGGCAGCGCGCTCGGCGTCTTCGCTTACGTCGCGGGGCACGCGCTGTTCTCGAAGTATCTCGGCTTCCCCTTCATACCGGGCGCGGGCGAGCTCGCCGTGTTCTGCGGCGCGATTGCCGGCGCGGGGCTCGCTTTCCTGTGGTTCAACGCCTATCCGGCGGAAGTGTTCATGGGCGATATCGGCGCGCTCGCGCTCGGCGCGGCGCTCGGCACCATCGCCGTCATCGTGCGGCAGGAGATCGTGCTGTTCATCATGGGCGGGGTGTTCGTGGTCGAGACGCTGTCGGTGATGCTGCAAGTGGCTTCGTTCAAGTTGACCGGGAGACGCATCTTTCGCATGGCGCCGCTGCATCACCACTACGAGCTGAAAGGATGGAAAGAAAATCAAGTTGTCGTGCGTTTTTGGATCATCACCATGATGTTGGTGCTGGTTGGCCTGTCCACTCTGAAGTTGAGATAGCGATGGCTCAAACGCACGACAACTTGATTGGGACATGGAACTGAAAGGAAGAAACGTCGTCGTGCTGGGATTGGGTGACACCGGACTGTCGATGACACGCTGGCTCGCGCGCCACGGGGCGGTGGTACGCGTTGCCGACAGCCGCAGCGAGCCGCCGCACGCCGCGACGCTCGGGCGCGAGCTGCCACAGGTGAGGCTCGCGACCGGGGCGTTCACGGAGAAGACGCTGTCCGGTGCGGACCTGATCGCAATCAGCCCGGGCATTGACCGCCGCGAGTCCGTGATCGCGGATGCGGTGAAGCGCGGCGTACCGTTGGCGGGCGATGTAGAGCTTTTTGCACAGGCGATCGCCGCCGATGCGCGGCTCGGGAAGACCCCAGTGCTCGCAGTCACCGGTTCCAACGGCAAGAGCACGGTGACGGCGATGGCGGGTGCAATGTGCCGGGCCGCGGGTCGTGAGACGGTGGTCGCCGGGAATATCGGATTGCCGGTGCTGGACGCGCTCGCTGCGATCGGGGCGGGCGGCGTAGCGCCGCAGGTGTTCGTGCTCGAGCTTTCCAGTTTTCAGCTCGAAAGCACGCACAGCCTCGAGCCCGCCGCCGCGGCGATGCTCAACCTCACCGAGGACCACCTGGACCGCTATGACGGCATGGCAGATTACGCGGCCGCGAAAGCGCGCGTGTTCGCAGGCGGCAGCGTGCAAGTGCTCAACCGCGACGACCGCTGGAGCATGGGCATGGCGCGCGCCGGCCGCACCACTTTCACTTTCGGACTCGGCAAACCGCACGCCGACTCGGAGTGGGGCATTGCGCCCGGGCGCGGCGCCGGTATGCTCGCGCGCGGCGCGCACCCGCTGATGGCGGTGCACGAGCTGCCGCTCGCCGGGTTGCACAACGCCGCGAACGCGCTTGCCGCGCACGCGCTCGCCCACGCCATCGGGCTGCCCGACGAGCCGCTCGCGGCGGCGCTGCGCGAGTTTCAGGGGCTCCCGCACCGCGTGCAGAAGGTGGCGGAGATCGGGGGCGTGGCCTTCTACGATGATTCCAAGGGCACCAATGTGGGCGCGACGGTGGCGGCGCTCACCGGCATGGGCCGGCCGGTGGTGCTGATCGCGGGCGGCGACGGCAAGGGGCAGGACTTCGCCCCGCTCGCGCCCGCGCTGGCTTCGCACGCACGCGCCGTGGTGCTGATCGGACGCGACGCGGACCGAATCGCGCGCGCGATCGCGGAGAGCGGCGTGCCGGACGTGCGGGCCGGCGGCATGGAGGAGGCGGTGCAAACCGCGTTCCGCGCGAGCCGCGCGGGCGACGCTGTGCTGCTTTCACCGGCGTGCGCGAGCTTCGACATGTTCCGCAACTACGAGCATCGCGCCGAGGTGTTCATCGCGGCGGTGCGGCGTCTCGAGCGGAAACGGAGCTAGCCGTGTTCTATACCGACGTCAAGCCGCGCGCGCCGCTCGCCGAGTACGACCAGACGCTGGTGTGGACCACCGTGCTGCTGCTCGGGTTGGGGCTGGTGATGGTGTATTCGGCCTCGATCGCGATCGCCGAAGGCAGCCGTGCCACGGGATATCAGCCGGGTTACTACCTGGCGCGGCATGTGGTGTTCATCGCGGCGGGCATCGCCGCCGCGGTGGTCGTTTTCCAGATTCCGCTGCGGCTGTGGCAGCAGGCGGCGCCGTTCCTGTTCATGCTCGGAGTCGGGCTGCTGATTCTGGTGCTGATCCCGGGCGTCGGGCGCGAGGTGAACGGAAGCCAGCGCTGGATCCCGCTCTATATCGTGAATCTTCAGCCCTCTGAGCTGATGAAGCTATTCGTGGTGCTCTACGCCGCCGATTACACGGTGCGCAAGGCGGCGCACATGGACAGCTTCCGCAAGGGCTTCCTGCCGATGCTGGTCGTGATGCTGGTGGTGGGCGGGCTGTTGCTGCGCGAGCCGGATTTCGGCGCGTTCGTGGTGATCACCGTGATCGCCATGGGGATTCTGTTCCTGGGCGGCATGAACTGGAAGCTGTTCGCGGGATTGTTCGGGCTGCTGCTGGTTGGCTTCGTGCTGCTGATCCTGGCCTCCCCCTACCGCCTGCAGCGGGTGATCGGGTTCATGGATCCGTGGGCCGATCCGTTCGGCAAGGGCTATCAGCTCTCTCATGCGTTGATCGCATTCGGGCGTGGCGAATGGCTCGGCGTGGGGCTGGGCGCGAGCGTGGAGAAGCTGTTCTATCTGCCCGAGGCGCACACCGACTTCCTGCTCGCGGTGATCGCCGAGGAGCTCGGCTTCGCCGGCGTTGCGGCAATCATCCTCGCCTTCGCGTGGATCGTGGTGCGGGCGTTCGCCATCGGACGGCGCGCCGCCGCGCTCGAGCGCTATTTCGCGGCCCTCGTGGCGCAGGGCATCGGGCTGTGGATCGGCGTGCAGGCGATCATCAACATCGGCGTCAACATGGGGATGCTGCCGACCAAGGGGCTGCCGCTGCCGTTGCTCTCGTTCGGCGGCAGCGCGATTGTCGCCACCTGCTGCGCGCTCGCGGTGCTGTTGAGAGCGGATTGGGAGAACAGACAGTTGATGCGGGGCTTCACCGTATGAGCCGGACCATCATGATCATGGCCGGCGGCACCGGCGGGCACATCTTCCCCGCGCTGGCCGTGGCCGAACACCTGCGCGCGCAGGGCTGGAACGTGGTGTGGCTTGGCAGCCGCGGCGGCCTGGAAGCGGATCTGATACCGGCGCGCGGCTACACCATGGCGTGGATCCGCTTCTCCGGCGTGCGCGGCAGGGGCATCGTGCCGATCGCGCTCCTGCCGTTGCAGCTTCTGATCGCATTCTGGCAAAGCGCCAAGGCGATTTTCGCGCACCGTCCCGATGTGGTGCTCGGCATGGGCGGCTACATCTCGTTCCCCGGCAGCATGATGGCCTCCTTCCTTAACCGGCCGCTCGCGATCCACGAGCAGAATTCGGCGGCGGGGCTCGCCAACCGCGTGCTCGCGAAGCTCGCCGACCGCGTACTCACGGCATTCCCCGGGGCGTTCAACGCCGCCACCGCGGTGATTCTCACCGGCAATCCGGTGCGCGAGGAAATCGCCGCACTGGCGCCGCCGGAAGCGCGCTACCACGGGCGCGCCGGGCAGCTCGGGCTGCTGGTGGTTGGCGGCAGCCAGGGTGCGCAGGTGCTCAACACCGTCGTGCCCGAGGCGCTCGCGCTACTGCCGGAGCACGCGCGCCCGCGGGTCACGCACCAGGCGGGGGCGGCGCACCACGAGGCGGTGCGCCGGCGCTATCAGGAACACGGCGTCCCCGCCGAGGTGACCGCCTTCATCGACGACATCGCGCGGCGCTATTCGGAGGCCGACCTCATCATCTGCCGTGCCGGCGCTTCCACCATCGCCGAGCTTGCCGCCGCCGGCATCGCCTCGGTGCTGGTGCCGTACCCGCACGCCGTGGACGACCACCAGACGACCAATGCGCGCTTCCTCTCCGAGCGCGGCGCAGCGCTGCTCATCCCGCAGCGGGAGCTGACGCCGCAGCGGCTGGCGGAAGTGCTGGGCGGGCTCACGCGCGAGCGGCTGCTCGCCATGGCGCGAGCGGCGCGGGCAGCGGGCAAGCCCGACGCCACGCGCGCGGTGGCGCAGGTGTGCATGGAGCTGGCGGCATGATGCACAACATCAACCACAGAGACACAGAGGCACTGAGATTTTTCCTCAAAAAGCTTTTCTCCGCGTCTCTGTGCCTCTGTGGTGAAAAGGTTTTGATTTATGCGGCATAAGGTCAAACACGTCCACTTTGTAGGAATCGGCGGGGCCGGCATGAGCGGTATCGCCGAGGTGCTGCTCACGCTGCGCTACAAGGTGAGCGGCTCCGATCTTGCCGAGAACGCCGCGACGCGAAGGCTGCGGCAGATCGGCGCCAAGATCCACGTCGGTCACGCCGAGGAGCACATCGCCGGGGCGGACGCGGTGGTGGTCTCGAGCGCGGTCAGGGACGATAACCCGGAAGTGGCGGCGGCGCGGGAGAAGAAGATTCCCGTGGTGCCGCGGGCGCTGATGCTCGCCGAGCTGATGCGGCTGAAGCAGGGCATCGCGGTGGCGGGCACGCACGGCAAGACGACCACGACGAGCCTGGTGGCGAGCGTGCTCGCGGAAGGCGGGCTCGATCCCACCTTCGTGATCGGCGGCAGGCTCGAGGCGGCGGGCTCCCACGCCCGGCTGGGCGCCGGCGAGTTCATCGTGGTCGAGGCCGACGAGTCGGACGCCTCCTTTCTCTACCTGCAGCCGACCTTGGCGGTCGTGACCAACATCGACGCCGACCACATGGAGACCTACGACCACTCGCTCGACAAGCTCAAGCAGGCATTCGTGGACTTCCTGCAGCGGCTGCCGTTCTACGGCGTGGCGGTGCTGTGCGCGGACGACTCCAACGTGCGCGCGATCATGCCGCAGCTCACCAAGCCGATCACGACCTACGGGCTTGCCCCCGACGCTCACGTGCGCGCGCTGGAGGTGACCGCGAGCGGCGGGCAGATGCGCTTCCGCCTCGGGCGCGCGGGCGACGACGGGACGGCGGGCGGCGAGTTCGCGATCACGCTCAATCTTCCCGGCGTCCACAACGTGCGCAACGCGCTGGCCGCGATCGCGGTGGGAATGGAGTTGGGCGTTCCAGAGGAAAAGATCGTCAAGGCGCTCGCCGAATTCAGGGGCGTGGGCCGGCGTTTTCAGCAGTACGGCAAGGTGCGGCTGCCGGGCGGGGGCAGCTTCACGCTGGTCGACGACTACGGGCACCACCCCGCCGAGATGGCCGCAACGCTCGCCGCCGCGCGCGGCGCCTTCCCCAAGCGCAGGCTCCTGCTCGCGTTCCAGCCGCACCGCTACACGCGCACCCGCGACTGCTTCGAGGACTTCGTGACGGTGCTCTCGACCGCGGACGCGCTGGTGCTGACCGAGGTCTATCCGGCGGGCGAGGCGCCGATCGTGGCGGCGGACGGGCGCGCGCTCGCGCGCGCGGTGCGGGTGCAGGGCAAGGTGGAGCCGGTCTTCGTGGAGAAGGTCGCCGACCTGCCGGCCGCGATCCTCGCCGCGGCGCGCGACGGGGACGTGGTGCTCACCATGGGTGCGGGCTCGATCGGCGGCGTGCCGGTGCAGCTGGCAAGCAGAGTGCGAAGCGTGAACGGCGCAGCATGAACATGGCGGAAATGGACAACTGGGTGGCGACGGGCTTGCGCGGCGAGCTGATGAAGCGCGAACCGATGGCGCCGCACACGAGCTGGCGCGCGGGCGGGGCAGCCGAACGCACTTACCGCCCCGCTGACCTCGCCGACCTCGCCGCGTTCCTCGGCGCGCTTCAGGGCGACGAGCCGGTGCACATGGTGGGGCTCGGGAGCAACCTGCTGGTGCGCGACGGGGGGCTGCGCGGCACGGTGATTTTTACTCATTGGGCGCTGAGAGAGATCCGGCTTGAGCGCATCGGCGACAGGCATGGGGAAATCTGCGCCGACGCCGGCGTGGCGAGCCCCAAGGTGGCGCGCTTCGCCGCGCTGCACGGTTACGCGGGGGCCGAGTTCCTGGCCGGCATCCCGGGCACCGTAGGCGGCGCGCTCGCGATGAACGCCGGCTGTTACGGCGGCGAAACCTGGGAAATCGTCGCGCGCGTGCGCACCATCGATCGTGCGGGTGCGCTGCGTGAGCGCCCGCCTGCCGACTACGAGATCGACTACCGGCATGTCCGCCTTAAGGATGAAGGCAGAAGGCAGAAGGCAGAAGGGGTTCATCCCTCATTCCTCAGCCCTCATCCCTCGGAAGAGTGGTTTGTGGCGGCGAGCTTCCGCCTCGCGCGCGGCGACGGCGAGACCTCGCGGCGCAAGATCACGGAGCTGCTCACGCGGCGCATCACGACGCAGCCGCTCAACCAGCCCAACGCGGGCTCGGTGTTCCGCAATCCGCAGGGCGACTACGCGGCACGGCTGATCGAGGCGTGCGGGCTGAAGGGCCATGTGATCGGCGGCGCGGTGATTTCCCCGAGGCACGCCAACTTCATCGTCAATACCGGCAAAGCGCGCGCGGCGGACATTGAGGCGCTGATCGAGCTGGCCGAGCGCGCGGTGCACGACAAGTTCGGGATCGCGCTCGAGCGCGAAGTGCGGATTGTCGGTGAAAGAGATGAGGGATGAGGGATGAGGGATGAGGGATGAGGGATGAAGGGAAAGTTCGGAAAGGTTGCCGTGCTCATGGGCGGTAAATCGGCTGAAAGAGAGATTTCGCTCAAAAGCGGCACGATGG